>JBGSQM010000207.1:0-10242 GCA_041738035.1 Cellulophaga sp. | reverse complement strand
ATGAGAGTTTGCATTGAAAATAAAGACTTGTTCAATAAGTTGCATTTATTTGGACTTGCAAATCAAACAAGTAC
The DNA here is from genome assembly GCA_041738035.1 of Cellulophaga sp. Classification (GTDB taxonomy): domain Bacteria; phylum Bacteroidota; class Bacteroidia; order Flavobacteriales; family Flavobacteriaceae; genus Cellulophaga. The sequence goes on along the minus strand of JBGSQM010000207.1, from coordinate 10,168 downwards.
ATTGAAACCAATCTGGCTTGAAAAGAAAAAAAAGAAATGTTTACTGATAAAATGCCTGTTGAAATAGCTTATGAGTGTAAAAATCCAGAAGTATATGCATTAATAAAATCAAATAGTAGGAATAAAATTAAATGGTGGAAGAAGCTTTTAAATTTTTAGATATTCTTGATTGTCCTCTAAAATTTCAACTAGGTTAACTTTGTTATGCACTAAGCGCAAGATTAAAACAATAGACTCCTCTTCTAAAATTTTATATTTTACCTAAAAATCTATAATGAAAATTCTGTTGCGGCTTCAAACTACTTCAAAATAAGTCGCTATACTCACTTTTCTTCCTTTACCCTAGCGGATGCTATGATTCAGTCAGTAAAAGCGCTTATTTTATTGCATTTTGAACCCTCACGACGAATTTCATTTTAGATATTTAGGTATTACTATATGCTTTTCGATATTATAAACTCGAATACTGTTTGGTAAAAATTTATGAGAAAGTCCGATGTGTGAAAACTTTGAAAGTTTTGAAATCTTTTCATAAAGGGTATACATATATTCCTCAGCTTTGAAAATCCCAAAAGTTTCAATACTGTATTGCAAAATATATTCAATATCTATATTAGCTTCACTCGATATTTCTAAAGTCAAATTTATAAATTTTATGGTTTCACGTGATCTGGAATTGACATGCCATCAATAACATTTTGTTTGGCCTTTTCAAAAGCTTTTTTCATTAAATCCTCAGTATAAGGTATAACCCTCCCCGCTTCAACATCATCCAATCCTTCTTGTACCAATTGCTGTAATCGAGCAATCTTCCATTTGTCATTTTGCTCCATCTTAGTGCGGAGTGCATCTCTCAAAACTTCAGATGCAGAGGCATAATATCCAGATGCTACTAATTTTTGGATGAAATCTTCATATGGCTTTCCAAAATTCACTCTTTGCATTTTATATTATTTTTATATCACAAATATATGTCATTTATGGTATATTATACACAAAATGTTCTGTTTATTAACTTGTACCTTATGCGAGATATACTTTTTTATAAATTCTAAGAAAAAAAAGTTTCGTCAGTATTTTCAAACTGAAAGGTATCTAAGGAAATAAGAAAAATAGACCTCAAAACCAAATTCGAAATTAGCGACATTGGATAAAAAGTATTTCTTCAGAATTGTTTAAACATAAAATCCAAGAAAAATTATACCTTTGTCGGAGAAATGATTCAACAAAAAAATTAAAAAACCAACCAAGAAAATCATATTTTAATATCTTTTTACTAACTTTCTATCTTGATTAAGACCTCAGTATTTGTTATAGTATTATTGTTAACATCGTTTTTAGCTTATGCCCAAAGCGAAAGTAAAACCATCGTTGTCAATGACACTTTCGAGGTTAAAAGGCTTTTGCAGAAAAGTAAAAATAATTTCGGTAGAGATCCACAAAATATCATTAATTACGCAGTACAAGCCATCAAATTAGCAGATTCGCTTGAATATAAACCTGGAGTAGCGATGGGTTTAAAGAATATAGGTATCGGTTTCTATTTCCAAACAAAACATATCGAAGCTTTAGATTATTGGCAAAAATCATTAGAAACATACAAGCTGTTGGGAGATGAGATAGGAGAATCTAATATTCTGAGCAACATCGGTGCAATTTATTATGATCAGGGAGACTATGCAAATGGTTTAAAGTACTATTTGCAATCCCTTACGCTTGCTGAAAAAACAGGCAACAAGCTGCGAATTTTGACAGCTTTAAATAATGTAGCAGGGATTTATAAAGACAAAAAATCTACCAATGAAAAAGCATTGAATTATTTCTTGAAGGTACTACCATTAAGTGAAGAAATCGATGATAAAAATGCAATAAGTACTGCTGCGGCCAATATTGGAGAAATTTATTTTGATAACAACAATGACTCTTTAGCATTGGTGTTTTATAAGATATCACAAAACGCCGTAAATGGTCCCTTGATTCACAACTTGATTGGACGTGTCTATGAAAGAGAAGGAAAACATATCCTAGCCATTTCTTACCATAAAAGGGCATTAGCGTTGGCCGAAAAGGTTAACAATAATCAAGACGTGGTACAATCACTCCTTAATTTGGGTAAATCATACATTTCAAAACAAGAAATTGTAAGTAGTATTCATCATCTAAAAAGAGCCGAAACATTAGCCACTCAATTTCAGCTTAATAAAGAACTTAAAGAAATTTATGCATTCTTAGCATTAGGGTATAGTAAACTTGATGATTTCAAGAAAGCTTATGTTTACCAAAACAAATTTTCAAATATAAAAGATACCTTGTATAATATCGATAGCGATAAAAAACTTGCAAGTCTACAATTTGATTACGAGCTGCTTAAAAAAGAAAGTGAAATAAACCTACTTACTAAAGATAAAGAACTTCAAGAAACAGCCATCCTACGACAAAGATGGACAATTTTGGCAATCTTGATTGGCACGCTTTTGATTCTTTTCAGTGCTTTGTACCTCTATCGAACACTTAATAAATTAAAATCAACCCAAGCTCAACTTATTCAATCTGAAAAAATGGCAAGCCTTGGTGCCTTCACAGCAGGTATCGCTCATGAAATTCAAAACCCACTCAATTTTGTAAATAATTTTAGTGAGCTCAATACTGAATTGATCGAGGAAATGAATGAAGAAATCGAAAAAGGTGACCTCAAGGAAGCAAAACTAATAGCATCCGATATAAAATTTAACCTTGAAAAAATCAACCAACATGGTACCAGAGCTTCTGAAATCATCAAGGGTATGCTACAACATAGTCGTGCACGAACAGGTGTTTCTGAACAAACAGACATTAATGCTTTATGTAATGAATTTTTAAAACTTTCGTATCATGGACAAAGAGCAAAAGATAAAGCATTTAATGCAACTTTTGAAACTGACTTTGATGCAAATCTATCAAAAATTGATGTAATACCCCAAGATATCAGTAGAGTAATACTCAACATCATCAACAATGCTTTTTATGCTGTAAATGAAAAGAGTAAAAACAATATAAAAGATTATCAACCAAAAGTAAATGTCTCTACCAATAAAATAGGTGACAAAATTGTGATAAAAGTTGCTGACAATGGACCTGGCATGCCAAAACACATTAAAGATAAGATATTCCAACCATTTTTCACCACAAAGCCTACTGGTCAAGGTACTGGACTTGGATTGTCACTTTCTTACGACATCATTAAAGCTCATGGAGGTAACCTGAAGGTTGATACTGTGCCAAATCAAGGAACAGTTTTCAGCATAAATTTGCCGATATCAAGTGCTCAGTTTAGATAAAAAACTAAATTAAATGTTGTTCTTTTCCCAAATCTCTGCGTTAAAAATTTTCATCATAGCGCTACTATTATTGTGGTAGCTGTGTCACAGAGACCACAGTTCCGAGCTAAAATCGTTTGCGACGATTTCTTAACGCTCTTCATCTTGAAATTTGAAACAATTACTTCCATTCTAATTTAAATCTTTATCTAGACAGAGCACTAGTGCTCTGACCAGATAAAAAACTCAATAAAATGTCGTCCTTTTTCAAAATCGCTTTGTTAAAAATTCTTAGCGTAGCGCTGCTATGCCGCAAATTTTTGCCTCGATATTTTAAAAAATTACTTCCATTATAATTTAAATCTTTATCTAGACAGAGCACTAAGGCTGGGTTGGTGAAGGTGGAGAGGTTAGGTTAGTACAAATTAACTTTTGCTATCTGATATAAAAAATCTATCGAAGTCCACTTTATATTTTTTATGAAATAATCTTACAAGCTTATTACTTTTCAAATTTTTAGATTATGTTTGTATCCATTAAATTTATTAAAATATTTACTATGCCTAAATTCATTTTCGCTTGCCTTTTTTTGGTTTTCATTCAAAACTCCATTATCGCACAAGATGCAGATATCTTAAAAAAATTGCAAGAAGTAGCTGTAGTAGATGAAAAAGTGATGATGCCTATGCGAGATGGTATTAGACTTGCTACGGATATCTATAGACCAAAAACGGATAAGCCTGTGCCTGTAATATTTTCAAGAACTCCTTATAATTTTAATGCTTATAGAGATGGAAAGCTTGGCACTCGAAACTATGAAACGGCCATGCAATATGTAAAAGCAGGATATGCTTATGTAGTACAAAATGAAAGAGGTAGATATTTTTCTGAAGGTGAATGGGACATATTAGGGTTGCCCCTTACAGACGGTTATGACGCCTTTGAATGGATGAAAAATCAAAAGTGGTGTAATGGTAAGATTGCAACTTATGGATGTTCGTCTACAGCTGAATGGCAAATGGCGGTAGCGGCCTTAGATCATCCTTCTCATACTACATTGGTAGCACAAGGGTACGGTGCAGGTGTGGGCAAAGTAGGTCCTTTTCTTGAGCAAGGCAATTGGTATAGAGGTGGGGCTACACAGATGCTCTTTATATCATGGTTGTATGGTGTACAAAATGATGCTATCAGACCAAGTTTCCCTAAAAATGCAACACAAGAACAGCTCATCAGAGCATCTCGATATTTTGATTTAGCACCTGAACATCCTCCATTGAGTTGGAAAAAGTCATTCAATCATCTTCCTGTAAGTGATTTACTAGAAAATGTAGATGGACCTGTAGGAATATTTTCAGACATGGTGGCTCGAAAACCAAATGATCCAAAATGGTTTAAAGGAGGCATCTACCACGACAATATGAAATTCAACAAACCTACGTATTGGTTTGTGAGTTGGTTTGATGTGTCTTCTTCGCCAAATATTGAATTGTTTAATCATGTAAGAAAAAATGCAGTTGATCCAAAAGTAAGAGACCAACAATATCTTTTGATTGCCCCTACCCTACACTGCTCATTTACAAGAGCTACAGAAAATACGATGATTGGAGATCTGAGTGTAGGTGATGCGAGATTGGATTATAATACACTTTTGATGGGATGGTATGACCATTTCTTAAAAGGTGAAAAGCCTGATTATCTAAAGTCTCTGCCACGTGTAAAATATTATACCATTGGTAAAAACATATGGCAAACCTCCGAAACTTGGCCTCCTGCCAATATGCAAATGCAAACACTTTATCTAAATAGCAATGGGAAAGCAAATACCATGTATGGTGATGGCAAATTGAGCAATATGAAGCCTACCAAAGATGCCCCTGATAGCTATTATTATGATCCGATGAATCCTGTACCCTCAAATGGAGGTAATGTATGCTGTACAGGTGATGCCATACAAGGAGGTTCTTATGACCAAAGAGTGATTGAGACTAGGCAAGATGTATTGGTCTACACTACAGAGCCATTTGCGGAAGGAGTAGAATTAAGTGGTCCGATCGAGGCTACATTCTATGTATCTTCTGATGCTAAAGACACCGACTTTACATTCAAAATAATAGATGTATACCCAGATGGTACAGCGCATAATCTGGATGAAAATATCTTAAGGGCTAGATACAGAGATGGATTTGACAAAGAAGTATTTATGCAGAAAGACAATGTTTATACGATCAACTTTAGCCCAGTACATTTGTCTAATTATTTTAAAAAAGGACATAGCTTACGCATTGAAGTTTCGAGTAGTAATTTCCCACGTTTTGATAGAAATCTAAATACTGGTGGACCAAATTACAACGAATCAAAAGGAGTAATAGCACTGAATAAAATACATCATTCGGACAAGTACCCATCTCAAATAAGAATCCCTATGATTGTAAAAAAATAAACCAAATGCTACAAACAATCTGCCCAAAACTACCCTCAAGAGATATTAATAAAACCAAAAAGTACTACATCAATGATCTTCATTTTAAGGAAGAATCAGATTATGGCAATTATCTAATCGTAAGCAAAGACAATATCGAAATTCACTTTTTTGAATTCAAAGACTTAAATGAGCTGGAAAATTACGGACAGGTGTATATTAGAGTGGGAAATATAGACAATGTTTACCGAGACTTAGTGGATCGTGGGATTAAGATACATCCGAATGGAAAATTGAAATCGCAGCCATGGGGACAAAAGGAATTTTCGCTATTGGATCCGGATCATAATTTATTGACGTTTGGGGAGGGAACTTAGACTTTTTTAGCCTCCTCCCAAAGTCCATCCATTTCCTCCAATGTCATTTCTTCTAAGGATTTTGGAGCATTGGCCTCTATATATTCAAAGCGTTTTTTGAACTTTAAATTTGTCTTTTCAAGAGCAGTCTCAGGATCGACATTTATAAATCTTGCATAATTGATCAACGAAAATAGTAAATCACCAAATTCCTCTTCTACCCTATCCTGATTCTTCATTTCAATGGCTTCTTGGAGTTCTCCCATTTCTTCTTCTACTTTGGCATACACATCTTCGACATGATCCCATTCAAAACCCACTTTGGCCGTTTTTTCTTGCATCCGATAAGCTTTGACCATCGCAGGTAATGATGTAGGGACACCACTGAGTACGGATTTTTTACCTTCTTTGAGTTTTATTTGTTCCCAATTGCGTTTTACATCTTCTTCATTTTCTACGATTACATCGCCATAAATATGCGGATGCCGATTGATCAGTTTATCGCAGACATTATTGAGTGCGCTGGCTATATCAAAATCGCCCGTTTCGCTACCAATCTTAGCATAGAATACCATATGGAGCATCAAATCACCAATTTCTTCTTCTATCCCTTTTAGATCTTGGGCGAGAATAGCATCACAAAGTTCATAAGTTTCTTCGATGGTAAGGTTGCGAAGAGATTCTAAAGTTTGCTTTTTATCCCATGGACATTTTTCACGTAAGTCATCCATAATTATCAACAGACGTTCAAAAGCTTCTAAACTTTTTGATTTACTCATTTGTTTTATTTGTATATTTGCACAAAATTACGTTTTATCTAGTTAAATTAAATTACGAATGACGTACTTTAATTTGATTCTAAAAATTAAACCATGTTATACGAATTTTTAAAAAATCTTGTTATCATTTTTTCCGTATTCGGAGTGGCGTTTCTTCTTATGAATGTTAGATATATGTTTAAAAAGGAAGAATTCAGAGGCTCATGTGCCTCAAACAATCCAATGCTGAAAAATGAATTTGGTGAATGTACGGTATGTGGTAAAACTCCTGCTTCGGACTGTGATCTACCTTTAGTAAAAAAAGCTTAAAACCATAAAAAATGTTATCAAAAAAAATGGAAACAGCCCTAAATGGGCAAGTATTAATGGAAGCTCAGTCATCTCAGGCTTATTTAGCTATGGCTAGCTGGGCTGAAGTACAGCCTGGATTTGATGGTGTGACCCAATTTTTCTTCCGTCATAGCGATGAAGAACGAATGCATATGCTTAAGCTAATCCATTTTATCAACGAAAGAGGCGGTAAAGCAATCATTCCTGCATTGACACAGCCTGTGCAATCTTTTAAGTCGATCCAACATTCTTTTAAAGAATTATTGCATCACGAAATTGAGGTATCAGAATCGATCAATAAATTGGTAGACACGGCTCTAAAAGAAAAAGACTATGCTACGCATAACTTCTTGCAGTGGTATGTAGCAGAGCAAATCGAAGAGGAAAGATTGGCTAGAATTCTACTTGACAAACTTGAGATGATCGGTGATGATAAAGGAGGGTTGTATCTATTTGATAGGGATGTTATGCAGGTAGGAGTAGCTATTGACAAGGGTTAAAATTCTACATGATAGAATAAACGTTGCTTAGTTAGCATATTTTAAGAAGGCTAAAAAGAATAAAAATATAGTGCCTTGACAAATTTTATTACATAACTATTTGCTCTGAAATAATATTTTTTTTACAGAATTTAGAAGTTTGATCCAAGACAAACATTTTCAAGAAGATTTTTACAGAATAGTGTCACAACTTAAATCCGATGAATTTAATTTTGAAGAATTAACCCAAGATTTGTATCGATTTCAAAGTTTTTACAATCCAGTATATCGTTGGTATGTTAAATATTATACACATCTAGCTGTTCCCTTTTTGCCTATATCAGCCTTCAAGCATCATACCGTGTCAGCTTATTCTTCAAACCAACTAGATTACTTCGAGAGCAGCGGTACCACGCAGCAGAATACCTCCCGACACTATTACAAAACAAAAGAATTATATCACCATGTGGCCATGAAAACATTTGAGGACCATTTTGGAGATGTAAAAGATACCATAATTCTAGCTTTATTGCCCAATTACTTAGAAAAAAGTCACAGTTCTCTTGTAGATATGGTCACTATGCTCATGAAAGCAACTGAAAATCATCATGGAGGTTTTTACTTATACAACTATGATGCATTATTTACAAAAATAAAGGATCTTAAAAAGCAAGATAAAAAAGTAATCTTATTTGGAGTAAGTTTTGCTTTATTGGATTGTATAGATCAATGTGGCCAAATTGATGCTTCTCATGTGACCATCATTGAAACTGGTGGCATGAAAGGTCGTAAAAAGGAAATCATAAGGGAAGAATTGCACGAAATGATAAGTAATGGATTCAACGGAGCTTTCATCTCATCCGAATATGGCATGACCGAACTTTTTTCTCAAGCTTATCTTCAAGCGAATGGCTGGTTTAAGCCAGGATATACCATGAAAGTTTTCACAACTGAAATCAATGATCCTTTGACTCGAGAGCGATTTGGTAAAACAGGAGTAATCAATGTGATTGACCTTGCTAATGTGGAGTCTTGCTCGTTTATTACTACTGAAGATCTTGGCATTTTGAGGGAAGATGGATGCTTTAAGGTATTGGGTCGATTGGATAATAGTGATATGAGGGGGTGTAATTTGATGGTGAGTTAGAGATTAGGGTTTAGGTATTGGGTATTAAAATTTTTAAAAATTAATTTGTTATATACCTAGTTTTACTATTTTTGTGTATTGAATATTTCACAAAAATTAAAACTTCATTTTTGCCAATAACCCATAACTATACAGTGTAATTAAATTTTAGGATTAATTAATAATAAGTCGTTTAAGTATCATGAATACTCACCAAATCTCACAACTCCTCACCAATTACCAAAATGATCTCTTTACTTTATACAACGAACAGGAAAAATCATTTTGGGAAAAAACGCCAGAGGGTAAGTGGAGTGCAGGACACCATTTGATACATTTAGTACAAAGTACACGGCCGCTGTTGTTGGCATTCTCCCTACCTAAGTTTATCATTAAATGGTATTTTGGTACTGCTAATCGACCATCACGATCATTGGAAGAGGTTATTCAAAGATACGATGAAAAATTAGCGATGGTGCCTGAGGGGGTGGTATCACCTTTCTCACGCAAAATGCCTGATTCGAAGGGAAAAGATAGCCTTAAATGGCAAAAAACATTTACGGAGATAAATGAACGATTGAATAAAAAGATGCTTAAATTTTCAGAAAAAGACTTAGATACGCTTTTGTTAGGACATCCGCTGATGGGCAAAATGACATTGAGAGAGATCTTGATGTGGAATGCTTTTCATACGAAGCACCATGAAAAAGTGTTGAGGGCCAAATATTTGTAATAATATTTTATTTTTAACCTAATTTTATGTTGTAACAATAGGTAGCTTGCGACGTATTGGAGGCGAAGCCATACGCAAAAAGATAATCCTTTAGACACAATTGTAGAAAATGGCCATCAAAAAAAAGAAAACTCATGGTCTAATCTTTTTAATCAAAATCTCTTGGTCAGAGAATATGATCCATGTAAAGTCATAAACCACATTGACCATTTTGCCTTTACTGTTGATATGGTAACCCGTCACATAAGAATAGTTAAACTTTTTTTCATCTAATAACACTTTATCTACTTTTTTGGATATAGCATTTTTGCCCATGATCTCAAGTAGTGTCGATCTATTGCGGTGGAGGATTTTGTCGATCGATTCTGTAGCTTGATTTGTTACTTTACTTAATTTAATATGGTAGTAGGCCTTACAGTTTAGCGAACAAAAGACCTTATCACTCCTTCCTTCAAAATTTGATTTACACAATTTACATTTTCTTATTGCCATTAGTATCATACTTTAGTGCTCAATATTAAGTAATATAACGGTAAATTACGATTATTTTTTTTACTAACCGTAACTTAACGGTAATTTTACGATTAAATTTTAATAAAACATTGATTAAATGCTATTTATGATTATTTTTTCTAAAATATTTTTAAAAT
>JBGSQM010000195.1:0-6753 GCA_041738035.1 Cellulophaga sp. | reverse complement strand
TGTTTCACTAAATTTTTGTATCGAATGATATCCTGCTTATTTTCTGGATGCGTTCGATGTGTGGGCATGTAAAGTGAGATACATGGTGCTTCTGTTGCAGATAGCAGTTTATTAAGTACTTCTTGTGTAACCGATTGTATTGTCATCTTATTGGTATTTATTGTGAGATATTTGTTAAAATGAGACTCCTTCATACATTTGTTTGCTGTTATTGCAATTTAAAGTCTCCATAAAAAATTCTATTAATGAAAAAGTGTTAAAACGGATCATTCAGATCACTAACCCGAATGAGTTTTTTATTTACAAACTCCTGAATTCCCAACTCTGAGAGTTCACGACCAAAGCCCGAACGCTTTGTTCCGCCAAAAGGAAGATCGGCCTGTGTCCAGGTAGGGTGATTAATAAATACCATACCCGTGTCTATTTGATCTGCTACTTTTTTACCGCGTTCGATATCTTGCGTAAATACTGATGCGCCCAAACCAAAATCAGAATCATTGGCCAGATCAATGGCAGCTTGGTCGTCTTTTACCACATAAAAGGATGCAACCGGACCAAATAATTCTTCATGATAGGCGGCAATATTAGGTTTTAGGTTGGTGAGTATGGTAGGTTCCATAAAGGCGCCTTCACGATCTGAACGTTTACCACCCAGTAGCACCTTTGCTCCTTCATCAACAGAACGTTTCACCTGATCGGCTAAGTGAACCGCTGCTTCTTCACTACTCATTGGGCCTAATTCTGTTGTAGGATCCATAGGATCACCTACTTTCATTTTTGATAACTTGTCCTTGAACTTTTTAATAAATTCATCGGCTATGGCCTCCACTGCGATAAAGCGCTTGGAGGCTACACAACATTGACCGTTGTTATTCATCCGTCCAACAACTGCCCATTCTACCGTTTTTTGCATATCGGCATCTTCCAATATAATGAACACATCATTACCACCTAGCTCCAGCACCACCTTTTTCAAATGTTTTCCAGCTTCAGCGGCTACGCTTGCACCGGCTTCTTCACTTCCCGTTAAGGAAACACCTTTTATCCTTTTATCAGAAACCAATGCTGTTGCACGTTTGCCGGAGATGAATAGATTCGTATATAATCCTTCAGGAGCCTCTGCTTCTTCGAACAGTTCTTCAATAGCTGCAGCACATTGTGGAACGATGGAAGCATGCTTAAGTAAAATAGTATTACCCACCATAATATTTGGAGCTGCAAATCGAGCTACTTGATAGAAAGGAAAATTCCATGGCATCACGCCCAACAACACACCAATGGGGCTGTTACGAATAATGGCACTGCCATATTCCGGATCGAGTACTTTATCGGCAAGAAATGCTTCTCCATGATTGGCATAATAATCAAGGATATCTGCGCTCAAGTCAATTTCTCCTTCTGCTTGGGCAAGGAGTTTACCCATTTCTAAGGTTATGGTTTTGGCGAGCACTGTTTTTTTAACGCGCATGAGGGTCGCTACCTTATGCAGCAGATCAGCCCTTTGTTGATAGCTGGTTTCTTTCCAATCGATAAAAGCTGTTTGGGCTTTAGCAACCTTGGTATCCAGAGTCTTCTCCGTCATTTCTTCGAACGACTTTAGGGTCTTATTTGTGTTTGGATTAACTGTTTGTATAGACATATTGATTAAATTTTTAATTACGTGGTATGAAGAAATATTACATTATTGTTTTGAAAGCATTTCTAGAAATATCCTTTACTTTTATCACTCAGAATATCAGAATAGCTAAAGTCAAAACCTGATTTAAATGACTTTAAGCAAGTTAGGGACATTATTTATTAGTGTGTTACACAATTACCGGAATTAGTTACATCATTCTCACATTGCCAATATATATTGCGTAAAAAATAATGAAGTGGAGGGTTAATTTTCAAAATGGCTTAGGTTGTTGTCGTTTCTAGCTGTCCGTTTGTAATTTTGCCTTCGAGATAGCGTTACTTTAAACTTGTTGGCAATTGAATATAGTTATGACTATTATAGGAATATGTGGTTAATGATCATATCCAATTTAAATAAATTATTCCGCACGACTTTAGGGCTTCATAAGACGGCCGTTAAAAAGTACAGATAGAGAAAATAGCTAGAATCTAAGACTATTTGATTGACCGTTTAAACCTCCCTTCTACCTTTATACACGCTGCTTGTAAAACGGTTTATTCGCTTATGCTAAGTCCTTATACGTTTATCAGCAATGTATGAATGATGTAACTAATAAAGGAAATTGTGTAACACTTTCTTGGATTTATAGCCTAACCTTTATAAAGTGTTACAATATCCGCCACTGTAATGCCAGTTGCAACTATTAAAACTTAAAGCCATAAATAAAACGAAATTACAAGGAAACTGGAAATAACAGAAAGGTAAAATCAAAAAGAAATTTAGTTTCCTTACCAAAAATGGCTTAATGTTTAAAGAAGGCAAACAAGAGGAAATGCTTGGAAAACTAAAAATCAAGTTAGGTAAAACCTAAGAAGAATTTCACAAAATTATTAATTAATCTCTTTGGTCGAACAGCTTGGTAGAATTAATGAACAGTATAAAATAAATAGGATGACTATGTTAATCAATGCAAAAACCCTTACAGGGTACAAATTAAATAGTAATGATGGCGAAGTAGGCACTGTTAGTGATTTCTACTTGGACGACAAGTATTGGACCATTCGTTACCTGATCGCCGAAACAGGAGGTTGGCTTACAGGTAGGCAGGTACTGATTTCTCCATATGCGCTTACTGAGGTTAATGAAAAATTAGAACACATCTCCATCAATTTGACTAAAAAACAAATTGAAGATAGTCCGTCTTTGGAAAGTGACAAGCCTGTATCACAACAATTCGAAATGGGTTACTTTGGATATTACGGATATCCTACATATTGGGGCGGTTCGTATATGTGGGGCTATTATCCCAACATTATGCGAGATAGCAAAGTATGGAAAAAAGCAGCTCAGAAGGAGGAAAGTTGGGATTCCCATTTACGCAGTACCCATAAAGTTAGTGGCTATCACGTGCAAGCTAACGATGGTGAGATTGGTCATGTCAAGGGTTTTATTATCGATGAAGATTCTTGGGCAATTCGTTATTTAATCATTGATACAATAAACTGGTGGACAGGGAAAAAGGTTTTGGTTTCAACACAATGGATTGAACGTGTTAGTTGGGACGAGTCAAAAGTCTTTATCAACCTTACCCGTGAAGTCATCAAGCAGTCTCCGGAATACAATGAAGAATCCCTGCTTTCCAGAGCATACGAAATTAAATTACACCAACACTATAAGCGCAATGGCTACTGGCTCGAAGAGTCGGTTGTTAAAAATTAAATTTAATATATAATAACAGTCGTTTTGGTCGAGGGTTTAGCAAGGGAAATCTGATCTTCGGAACCAAGTTGAATTATTCCTAAAAGAGACTTAATTTATAATCGTTCAAGCAAAAGCTTAATTATGACTTGGAAGAACTTGGCACAGCTTTAAAAGGTTTTATGACATAAGCTAAGTAAGACCTTATCTGATTTTTCGATACTTCGAAAATACAATTTCACCTTAAGCTTTAAGACAAAACTACCCTGTAGGTCCATTAAGCATAGGCTAAAAAACAACTCTTTTGCAAACTTGGGTTTTGGGTCTGGCTTGAAGCGGGTTGCAAATGTGTTGTTTTGCGGTAGGTTTTCTTTTGTCTTTAAGGGGGCGAAACCAAATAAATTGCCATAAAATTTGCGCCAACCTTTTAATGGAGCAACAATTTAATCTATCCGTTTTTTGTAATTATATTTCAGGACGTCCCATCTATTTCAGCTCTTAAACTATTCTATTGATAAGATGCCTAAAACCACTGCCGAGACCGGAAACAAATCTGATTTGTTAAAAGTAGCCTATACGATGAGTATAAGAAATAAAGGCACTTGAAACCACTGTGCATAGGCCCTTAAAAAAAAGGTGGCCTTCCGGCTCCACTAAAAAACCCCGTAAAACTAGTGTTTACTAAGCTTTTTATTTTAGCCTTGACATAATCCTTTACAATTTTTTATAATTATTTTTATATTCTAAAGAAAATGATTATGTTTAGTTCTAAATTTATACAATGAAATATTCCAGAATTTTCAACCTCATTACACTAATTATACTAGTATCCTCCTGCAAAGAAAACCAAAAACCCATGGAAGAAACTACCTTAGAAAAAGCGAAACGTATTCACGAAAAAGTAGTTACCATTGATACTCATGACGATATTAATGTCGCCAACTTTACCGACAGTATCAATTACACCCAACGCCTTGAAACGCAAATTAATTTACCAAAAATGCAAGAAGGTGGTTTAGATGTTGCTTGGCTTATTGTATATACTGGACAAGATTCGTTGACTTCTGAAGGATATGCTAAAGGCGCTGAAAATGCCATGGCAAAATTTAAAGCTATTCGGCAACTTTGTGAAGAATTTGCACCAACTCAAATAGGACTAGCACTAAACTCTGACGATGTACGTAAAATTATTTCAAAAGGAAAAAAAGTAGCAATGATTGGTGTAGAAAACGCCTACCCTATGGGTGAAGATCTAGCGAATTTTCAAAAATATTACGATTTAGGGGCACGCTATATTTCCTTGGCTCACAATGGTCACAGTCAGTTTTCAGACTCTAATACTGGTGAAAAAGATAGTATCTGGCTTCATAATGGCTTGAGCGACTTAGGAAAAAAAGCCATAACCGAAATGAACAGACTCGGGATGATGATTGATGTTTCGCACCCATCCAAAGAAGCCATGAAACAGATGATTGCCCTAACAAAAACTCCTATAATTGCCTCACATTCTTCTGCTAGAGCCCTTTGCGATCACAGTAGAAATTTAGATGATGAGCAATTGTTATGGATGAAAGAAAACGGTGGCGTGGTACAAACTGTAGCCTTTAGTTCTTATTTAAATACTGAAAAGCATGAAAAAAGAAACGACTACATGAAAACCATTTACCAGCAAGTTGCTGATTCCTTAAAAATTGAGTGGCATGATCGTTCGCAATTCTCGTCCTTAAACGACAGCCAAAAAGAAGCTTTTATGAAAAATTATCCCAAGGTTTTGGCTTTAGCCGAGAAACAAGTGAAAAATAAAAAAGATGCTCCGCAGCCAGTCAACGTTTCCGATTTTGTGAACCATATTGACTACATGGTAAAGTTAATGGGTATAGACCACGTAGGGATAAGCTCAGATTTTGACGGTGGTGGTGGTATTGAAGGTTGGTCTGATGCTTCTGAAACTTTTAATGTAACCCTAGAACTGGTAGAACGCGGTTACACCGAAGAAGAAATAGCACAACTTTGGGGCGGCAATTTATTGCGTGTTTTGGACGAAGTTCAGGCCTATTCAAAAACGCAGAAAGTATCATAAAAAACAATTTAAATTATAAAAAGTTAGGGCTACTTTCCATTCAAATCATTCTTATTTTTTGATTTTGAATAGCTATAACCAAGTGCTATAATGATAACAATAATGGCAATTAAATAGCCTTTTTCCATCTTAAAACTTTATTTTTTTGTGAGTTTGGTCAAGAAATACGAAAATTAGTATTAAATACCAAAATCCGAATTACTTGTGAGCACTGTTAACAATTGTTTTTCTCTTACTAGGCGGGCACGTTGGGGTTACGTTTTCGTTTTATTAGTTCGACCGAGTGAAAAGTCTTTCTAATTTTTCTAGGGATTGTGTAACTCTTTCAGCCTCTTGTTAAAATCCGATATATATTTTAATAAATCATGCGCTAATTCTGCAAATTCATCATGGCGTAATTCAAACTCCTTCTTTCCTATTTTTCCTGATGAATTCATTACTTGAATAATATTCTTTGGGGTAAACACTATTCATTTTTATTCTCTTTGTTGGGCTCAAGATTTATTTGGAGAACAGCATCGAAATGTGCAATTCCGTTTCTTATATTTGATAGTTTTTTAAATTTTATCAACCATTTTAGGATCAAAACCAATGATATTTCTCAAAATTTTGCACTTTTGTCCAAGTCCAAAAATACGGCTATTCAGCACTACCAAACAAAATTGTTCAGAGTTCTTTGCTGGGGCATATAGCATTTTGCAGTTAACTCGTTAATATTTTAGCCTTAAATTGGTTATAGTCTTTTAACAACGCTCCAATAAGCAGTGTGAATGCTACAAAAGGAGTGCATTTTCTTTTGTTCTTTCCAATTTGGGTTTATTAGGTTTTTTCAATAAACTTTGATCAAATTTTGTAGGTGTTTTTTAAAATAGTTGGCAACGCATGTATATCAAAATCCCACAAAACCAAAAAGTACTTTGTGGGACATAAATTATTAAGAATTAATCACTTTCTCTTGATGGTTGATAGATTCTTGGTGAATGGCTTTGAACATTTTTAAGATGAACTCTTCGCTTAAACCCTTAGATTCGCCTTCTAAAATCATGGCACCTAAAATCTGGTTCCATCTGTTAGATTGCAAAACCGCCACGTTTTTTTGCTTTTTTAGAGCTCCAATGCCGTCAGATATTTTCATTCGTCTGCCTAGCGTTTCTATCAATTGATTATCAATAACATCAATCTGTGCTCTTAGGTTACTTAGTTCACTGTTATAAGCTGCTTCGGGATCGGTTTCTTTTCTAATTTTTAAATCGCGCATAATCTGCACTAATTTTGCTGGGGTTACTTGTTGCGCAGCATCACTCCAAGCGTTGTCTGGATCAAAATGGGTTTCAATCATCAAACCATCAAAATTAAG
>JBGSQM010000186.1:0-6003 GCA_041738035.1 Cellulophaga sp. | reverse complement strand
GGTTTAAATGCTTTTCCTGAAAATGAACGGCCAGGGCAAGTCAACGCGGTATTTCAATTTTACCATATTATGGTGGCTATTGGAATGTTTTTGATAGGATTAACCCTATACGCCAGCTTTTTGTGGTGGCGCGGTACTTTATTTGATAAAAAATGGCTATTAAAGATTTTTGCTTTTTCGGTGCTTTTACCGCAAATAGCAAATCAAGTAGGCTGGTTTGCTGCAGAGATGGGAAGACAACCATGGATTGTTTACGGGCATTTAAGAACCGACGAGGGATTTTCCCAAGAAGTCTCTTCTAATCAAATCTTATTTTCACTCATCTTATTTTTAGTAGTGTACACCATACTATTCTTGTTATTTATCTATTCTGTAAATAAAAAGATAAAGAACGGTCCTTATGATGAAGCTAAAAATCCAAATGAATTTTTAAAACTCGTTTAATTGCAAATTATGGAAACTTTTTTAGGAATAGATTACCCCACCCTTTGGTATTTGGTTGTTGGATTATTATTTTCTGGGTATGCAGTTTTAGAAGGCTTTGATTATGGTGCAGGTTCATGGCATCTTTTTTTTAAAAAAGATTTAAGTCGTCGAATTGCAATCAATGCCATAGGACCACTTTGGGATGCCAATCAAGTTTGGCTTATCATTGGCGGTGGAGCACTATTTGCAGGCTTTCCTGTAATGTATGCAACGATGCTTTCTGCCATGTATATTCCTTTTATGCTGTTTTTGGTGTTATTAGTCTTGCGATCCTCTGCGATTAAGTTTAGAAGTGCCGAAGAAATGAAGTGGTGGCGAAAAACATGGGATATTGTCTATTTTGGATCTAATGTTTTAATCGCTTTTTTATTAGGCGTTGTTTTAGGAAACGTCTTACAGGGTTTTGAATTGGATGAAAATTTTAGTTATAAAGGGGGTATTTTCTTTGCATTTTTAAGTCCGTATGCTATTATGGCTGGTTTTACAACGCTTTCTTTATTTATGACCCAGGGTGCTATTTTTCTATTACTTAAAACAGAAGGTCGTTTACACGCCAGATTAACCTTTTTACTTAAAAGAGGTATGCTATTTTTTGTAACAAGCTTTGCCGTAACATCCTTATATACTTTGCTATTTTTACCTGGTGTTATTGATAGGTTTAAAGAAAATCCCATATTTTTTGTAATACCCCTGCTAGCTTTTTTAGCAGTGGCTAATGTACCCAGGCTGGTGTCTAAGAAAAAATACTTTCAAGCACTTATATTTTCGTCATTAACGATGGCATTTTTATTAATGTTAGTGGCCTTTCAGTTATATCCCGTATTATTGCCATCAACGATTGATCCGGCCTATAGTGTAACTGTTTACAATGCAGCGTCATCCCAAAAATCGCTTGGAATTATGTTGACTATGGTGGTCATTGGTGCTCCATTATTGGCGGGTTATTTATTTTTTCTATATAAAACATTTAATGGAAAAGTTACCTTAGATGATACGAGTTATTAGTTAAATATTGAGGAGTAATAAAAAAGACTCTTGATTTTTTAAACGAATTTCTATTATTTTAAAATCCGTAAGTTTTTGGGTATCCTTGATGTTCTAATGACGGTAAAAAGTTTCAGAAACAACCTATTTCCACATTAATACCAATTATGAATCCAAATAAGCCCAATAATTTGTTTCTATTGCGCCCATAATTCAATAAAAAATAAAAACGTAGCTAATGCTATGCTTTGATTTTCTATTTCATCTGAACACATTATAATTCAAATTCTTTAGACCTATTTAAATTCATAATTGGTATTAATGTGCCATTTTTCAATAAGATTTTTATAGATTTATGTCTGATTATTTTTGTTCATTCATTTAGAATTTAAGATAATTTTAGTGTATTAATTAAACACAAAAATGGGCTGAAGTATTCGAATACGCCAAATGTGGCTACTTTTGGACTATCTTTCCTTTGAAGTTTTACCAACAAACGCTATGAAAGTTGTCATTTAAGCTATAGTTATACAAGTCAATTTTAAACCTTTACGAATACTTCTAAAACCTATAAGTTTTATTGGTTAATTGCGATTATTGAATGAGTTGAAAAGGGACTAAGTGTCATCGCCAATTCTTTTGAGACTTCAGTGGTGTTCGTTTCTGTTGTTTGTTTTACTTCGTTTTTACAACTTGTTAAACCATTGGCCATTATTAAAGCTACATTTAAAACCGAGCTCCTTATTATTCTAAAATTTAATTATTAGCATTTTATTTTACTTATTCTATAACTTGTTTCACTTCGCCACAGGTGAGCATGGCATCGCCAAAATAGGGATTGATTACTTTTTCCTCTTTACTTAACCAATACGCTCCCTTGTTATTATCTGCCATTGGACAATATTGATGATACACCTTTTCATTGATGCCAAATACTTCAATAGCATTGGTTAAGTTTGACGAAAGGTCTTTAAAATAAGTTCTTTGTGCTCTAATTTTAGTACTGTTTGAAATTGAACCTGCCGCTGTTTTCATCTTTTTCTCTAAGGACATCCAATGAGAATGAGGTTCTTTGCTTTTTACTAGTGCCATATCTACTTTTGATAAGTTATCTAATAGCTTTTTAGCGATTAGGGTAGCTTCTTTTGATTCTTCTTTAATCAAAGCATCTTTTAATTTGATATAATTGTCAAAAACTAATTTAAGTTGATTTTGAAAATCTTTAGAAACTTTTATCCTTTCATTTAAATTGAAATAATTTTCAGTTTCAACTGAGACAGTTTGTTCTGTTTTAAAATGATCTTCGTGCCCTGTAGTGAATTTTCCACTTGCTTTATTCATCATAGATTTTTTACCATTTAATTGTGCTGCTGCATCAACAGTAAAGGTGCCATTGGTTACTATTTCATTCCCCGCAAATAAACCTTCGACAACTTCATAATTAGTACCTGCTCTATTTCCTAGAACAACCTCTTTCATTTCAAAAATGGGCGTGTCTGAATTTGTTTTTAAATACACAACAGACCGTTCGCCAGTCCATAAAACCGCTGATGCTGGAATCGTTAAATTAGCATCTTTTTTGCTAGAAAGTGTAGCATCAATTTGTGCTTTTAGAAACATTCCCGGCTTTAATAGATTGTTGGGATTATTTAAGACCACGCGCAAGGTCACTGTTCGTGTTTTTGTGTCTAAAACCGGATTTATAAAATCCACTTTTCCGTTAAATTCTTTATTTGAATAGGCATTTGTAGTAACCATGACTTCTTGCCCTTTTTTAAAGTTTTCTAGTTGATTTTCATAAACGTCAAAATTTCCCCAAACCGTATTTAAGTTAGCTATTTTTAATAGGGGCTCACCTTGTTTTACGTAATCGCCTCGTTCCACTAATTTTTCCATAACGGTGCCAGAAACGGTTGCATAGACTGGGAAATTTTCTTTTACTTTTCCAGAATTTTCAATGTCATTGATTTGGTTTTCAGAGAGCTTCCACAACTTTAATTTATTACGGACAGCTTTGTACAATGCAGGTTGTGATTGTTTTAAAGATGACGCTGTAAGTAGTTCCTGTTGTGCTGCATACAATTCTGGGGAGTAGATAGTGGCTAATAGTTGCCCTTTACGCACGTCTTCGCCCGTAAAATTCACATTTAACCGTTCGATTCTTCCTGAAAAATAACTGACCTGTACGGCGTTAGCTTCTTCATTTTCAGCAATTTTACCCGATAGTTGTATTGAAGTATTTTCAAAGTTTCCTTCGCCAACAATCGACGTTTCAATATTGGCTAATGCCAGTGCATTTTCGGTTAGTTTAAATTGGTCTGCCAACAAACCATCACTGCTGTTTTCCGCAGGAATTAAATCCATACCGCAAATAGGGCAATCGCCAGCTTCGGGCTGCATAATTTGTGGATGCATGGAACAGGTCCACATTTGTTTGGTTTCTGCTACTGCATCGTGATTGTGCTTTGTTTCGGTACTAGAAGAGTTTCCGAAAATAACCCAGCCCAATACCAATCCTAAGGCTAAAATTCCGACATATATAAATATCTTATTATTTTTCATTTTCTAATCGTTTTATCATTGTTTTCATTTCTGTAATTTCTTTTTTCTGAGCTTTGATAATATCGTCAGCTAATTGCTTCACTTCTGGGTCTTGGATATCTGCGCGCTCGCTTGTTAATATGGCAATAGAGTGGTGGGGAATCATGGCCTTCATCCATAACACATCGCCTACGATGGGCGCTTGAGCTCTTACCAATCCCAGCGCTGTTCCAAAAAGTACAATGCTACATAGCACTATTGCAATATTCTTCTTCCTATTTTGATACATATTGCGCATGGCTACAAACATGATGATAGCCATTGTCGAAATACCTAAACAGCTCATATAAAAGCGTGTTAAACTAAAATACACGTGATCTATGGCATACGTGTTTAAGTACATTGTGATATACTTGGCGATAAAAGATGCAACTAACATTACTATAAATGTTGTGTAATTTCCTTTTTTCATGGGGTCTGAATTCATCTTCTTTCTATTTAATTATTAAATTGATTTTGTTTTTAATCTCAGTGCATTTACAATGACCGATACCGAACTAAAACTCATAGCAAGTGCTGCAATCATAGGCGATAATAATATTCCAAAGAATGGGAATAAAACGCCTGCCGCAATGGGAACACCTATTGTGTTATATATCAATGCAAAAAACAGATTTTGTTTGATGTTTTTCATGACGGCGTGACTCAAATTCTTTGCTTTTATAATACCGCCTAAATCTCCTTTTACAAGGGTAATCATCGCACTCTCAATAGCAACATCGGTTCCCGTTCCCATGGCAATACCTACATCACTTTTGGCAAGTGCTGGCGCATCGTTAATACCATCGCCAGCCATTGCGACCACTTTTCCTTGTGCCTGCAATTTCGTTACTTCTTTGAGCTTGTCTTCTGGTAACATTCCTGCTTTGAAATCGGCAAGATTGAGTTCACTGGCTACCGCTTGGGCCGTATCGTGGTTATCGCCTGTTAACATTATCACAGCGATGCCTTTATCTTGCAATTCCTTAATTGCTTTGGCACTTGTTTGTTTAATCTTATCTCCAATAACTACATAGCCTGACACCTCGCCATCCACGGCTAGATAGGAAACTGTTTTGCCTTGTTTTTGAAAGGATTGCGCTTCGGTTTCCATCTTAGATGAAATGGTGGCTTTGGCATATTGCATCATTTTGGCATTTCCTAAGTCCAACTTTTTGCCATCAACTGTTCCTTCTACTCCTTTACCAGTTACTGCGCTGAAGTTTTCTGTTTTTGATATTTCAATGTTCTGATTCTTACCATACTTTAGGGTAGCTTCGGCAAGAGGATGCTCGCTGGAACTGTTTAAGGAAGTTATAAAATAGGTTATTTCGCTTTCACTAAAGCGTTCTCCAAAAACACCTATTTTTTCTACCGTTGGTTTTCCTTCGGTGATCGTACCTGTCTTATCGACGATCAAGGTATCTACCTCGTCCATTTTCTCTAAAGCTTCGGCATTTTTAATCAACACTCCGTTTTGCGCTCCTTTACCAACGCCCACCATCACAGACATAGGTGTAGCCAAGCCTAAAGCGCAAGGGCAGGCGATAATCAATACCGCAATGGCATTTACTAGCGCATATACATAGGCCGGTTCTGGACCCCATATTGCCCAAACCACAAAAGTGATTAGGGAAATAATAACCACAACAGGTACAAAATAGCCTGAAACAGTATCTGCCAATTTCTGAATAGGTGCACGACTGCGACTTGCATCGTTTATCATTTGTATGATTTGAGAAAGTAGCGTATCACTACCTACTTTTTCGGCTTTCATCAAAAAGGATTGATTTCCATTTATGGTGCCGCTACTTACCTTGTCATTTTCAATTTTATCAACGGGAATAGGCTCGCCAGAAATCATAGATTCATCTACCGTTGTTTTTCCTTCTGTAATAACACCATCTACAGGGATTTTATCGCCTGGCTTAACTCTTAGAATATCTCCTTTTT
>JBGSQM010000179.1:0-5672 GCA_041738035.1 Cellulophaga sp. | reverse complement strand
CGTTGGCCTTTATAATGCAAAACACAGGACTCTTCGTCCGTAAAATGTAGCGAAAATGAAAATATATCCATAACTTTAAAATTATATTTTAACAAATATAGGAATAATTCCATAAATTAGGAATAATTACGGATATGCAATGATTTAAAATAAGAGCTAATTAATTCAAAAATAAAAGCCTTATTATTGAATATTATTTTTTACATAAAATAAGATAAACAACAAATTCATTTAGAATGACACTTAAATCTCTATCATTCTTATTATTAATATTTTATATAGTTGCCAATAGTCAAACTAATAAGTTACCAAAAATACATTCACACAATGATTATGAGCAATCTGTTCCTTTTTGGGCAGCGTATACAAACGGTTTAAACTCAATCGAAGTAGATGTTTTTTTAAAAAATAATGAGTTATTTGTAACCCATGAAGAGGCTGAAATAATAGAAGGTAGAACTATAGAGAATTTATATCTACTACCTATTCAAAAAGCAATAGAATTAAACTTAGGAGAAAATCAAACCATACAGTTTTTAATTGATATTAAATCAGATGCCCTACAAACCTTAGAAAAACTAGTAAATATTTTAGAAAAGTATCCAACTTTAACAACTTCTAATACCATATCCTTTGTAATTTCGGGGAATAGACCAGACCCTAATTTATATGTCAATTATCCCAACTATCTATTATTTGACCACCAAAGTCTTGAAATGTTATCAAATACAGCGCATTGGGAAAAAGTTGCTTTAATTAGTTTACCATTTTCTAAATTCTCTAATTGGAATGGAAAAGGAAGGTTAACAAAAAATGAGTACGAAGTAGTATCAAATACCATAAAAAAAGCACATAGTTTTAATAAACCTTTTCGCTTATGGGGCTGTCCAGACTCTAAAACCGCTTGGAAAGCTTTTACAGATTTAGGGGTAGATTTTATCAACACCGATATGCCTTATGAAGCAAAAACATACTTAAAAACCTTAACACAAAGGGTTAATTTCAATACTTTAAAATCAAACATATACCAACCATCGTATGCCTCAGATCGAAAAGATGAAGTTGTCGAAAATATCATATTACTTATTGGAGACGGCAACGGATTATCTCAAATATCATCCGCTGTACTCTCTAATGGAGGTGCGCTTACTTTGACACAACTAAAATCAATCGGATTGATAAAAACACAATCCTCAGACGATTTTACTACGGATTCAGCTGCAGCTGGCACTGCAATTTCTACGGGAAAAAAAACGTATAATCGTTCTATCGGAATGAATATAGATAGAAAACCTGTTGAGAATATTATAGAAATACTTTCGCAATATGGGTTTAATAGTGGCTTTATTACAACAGATCAAATAACAGGTGCAACACCAGCTGCTTTTTATGCGCATCAAACTGATAGGGACATGACGGATGGAATTATAACCGATCTTTTAAAGAGTAAGCTAAATTTTTTTATAGGCGGTGGAGCTGCCATTCATAAAGAAAAGATTTTAAAATCTAATTTTTCTATTTTAAATCAAATAGACGATGTTGGGGATAGCAAAAAAGACAAAATAGCCTTTTTTTTATCAGATAAAAATGTTCCAAGTATCCTTGAAAAAAGAGGAGATTTATTGGTTAAAGCAACTATTAATGGATTAAATTTTTTAGAACGAAAGAAAAAACCATTTTTTCTAATGATAGAAGCAGCTCAAATCGATAGTTATGGTCACCAAAACAATATTTCTGGTATCGTTACTGAAGGCATTGATTTTGATAGCGCCATAACGGAAGCAATCAAGTTTGCCGATAGTAATGGGAAAACTTTAGTCATCATAACCGCCGATCACGAAACAGGTGGTCTAAGCTTGCCCCAAGGGGATGTTAAAAATAAAATGGTCGAAGCAGATTTTACTACAGAGGATCATACTGGAATACTAGTACCTCTTTTTGCATACGGACCAAAATCTGATGTATTTTCTGGTGTTTACGATAATAATGAAATTTTTACTAAAATAATGCAGGTTTTGGCTTTACATAAAAAATAATTTAAAACACATTTGTATATATTTTAAATATTTTCATTGTCTTTGACAAGACAAGCCAACTAAAATAGGCTCATTATCCTCGTTTGCTAATAATATTTGAACCACCTGTTCAATAGTAGCGTTTTGGCTATTAGCGATTAATTCTCCATCTATTTCAATTCCGTTTTCTATTTTACAAACATCAAAATCTTGTACGTTTGATCCCATACATTTGAAACAATTTTCAATAGATAGCGCACCACAGGTTTGTTCAGTAATACTTTCTAAAGAAACGCCGCCCGCTCCGTAAAGTCTCCTTACTTTGAGGCAATATGTTCAATTGTTGTCATAACTTAAAAACGTTACCAGGCAACTACTGTCGTAGTACTAAAACAAGCTTTTTAATGTACTCTAAGGGCACGACCTTCTTGCATACTTTATTGGTTCATTTTAACATTTCGTCTTTTTTTGTTCCGCTGAATGGTTAGCCTTTGCGGAGAGGGTTAAATCAGAATCACTATATGCTAAAATTTTTTCCTCAAGAGCTTCAATTACTGGCTCAGCCCGAACTAATTATTCTCGAAGTTTGAAATCTGAAAATAGTAAAATTTGACCTTCGTTTTACGGGAATAGAATTAGGCTTAAAAACCGATTTTAATTTATTGATTGGGTTTTCATCAGAAATATAAAACCATGGAACAAAAACACAAGAAGAAGTTGGTTCGAGAAGGACTTTCAAAATCGATTTTTTATCTCGAACGAAAAGACCCAAATATCTATTTTGGTTTTATTTCATTACTATGAAATTAGGCAAATATTTCAACATTATCTACTCGTTTAAAACTACTTTAATTTATTCATTACAATTCTCTTAGAAAATAGAAAATCTGTTCAAAATTGAAGTTGATCTATTATAATGAGTAAGGCAAAAATGAGTGTATATTTCTCAATCTTTTTTAGTCTTGTTTGATGTTCTTTTGAGGATATAATGACTTTCATTGCTTTAAATTAAAAAGAAATTTTGTTTATTTTTAATTGATGTCTGCTGACACTAAAGTCCTTTGGAATTCTGAGTTGATGATAATTTTTCCTCTATTCTGTTAAAGCTCCCCCATGTAATCTACTAATCAGTTGAAATTACACCATTAAAAATTGCTATAAATCACTAATTTAGAAGATTTTTTTAAGGGGTATAACAAAGAACATCGACCTTTGAAATTTAGACCGTAGTATTTTTCATTTACCTATCTTTGCCGCTCTTAAAAATCTAGCAATGAACAAGCCTAGAACTGCTTTGGTAGTAGGTATTTTGTGTATTTCTATTTTTCCTATTTTGATAAAATTAGGATACACTTCTGGCTTAATTTCTGCATTTTACCGCATGGCAATTGCCTTTGTTGTATTACTACCTTTAGTACTTTTTAAAAAACAATGGAAATCGCCATCCTTACAAATGCTATTGTTGTCTGCTTTATGTGGCGTGCTTTTTGGTTCTGATGTTGCTTTATGGAATATTGCCATACAGGAATCTACCGCTACACAAGCCTCATTACTCACTAATTTATCACCTATTTGGGTGGGGGTCGGGAGTTTTCTATTTTTAAAAAATAATCCATCTCGTAATTTTTGGATTGGTACTATAATCGCCCTTTTAGGAATGGTTACCACAGTAGGTTTTCAATTTTTTATGCAACTTAAATTTGATCGCGCCTTTATTTTTGGCATACTTTCAGGCGTATTTTATGCCGTTTATTTATTAATTTCTAAAAAAGTATTGGCACAGATAAACATCCCGACTTTTATGCTTATCAATCTTTTTTCTTCTGCTATTTTTTTGGGTCTTATAAATTATGGAGTAGGAGAAATTTTTTTTGGATTTGATCTAAAAGCTTGGCTTGTTTTGGTCATTATGGCTATTGTTTGTCAGCTTATTGCTTGGTTTGCATTAAGTTATGCCATTCAACATATCCGTACTACAAGAATATCATTAAGTCTTTTAGCGCAGGCTTTTATCACGACAATTTTAGCATGGACATTTTTAAATGAAGAAATTACTTTGCAAATGGTTTTAGGTGGTTGTGTACTTTTATTGGGGATTGCAATTACGTTTATCAATAAACCTATTTCCATACCAAGCTTGAATACGCTGATAAAACAACAAGATAAATAATCAAAAAAAAATCCCCGACGGCATATTATCGGGGAATGGATTATAAACTGGTTATTTATCTTCAATAGCCTTACAAATAATTTGCTGCCATTTTTCTGCAATTTCTAACTCACCTGTTAATTGGTAACTTTCATCAGCATCATATAATTCAATTTGTTTGGCGGCACTATGTGTACTTGGTGTAAATGATAAGGCCATTTTATCTAAAACTTCGAATGTATTTTTTGAGCTTTTCGATCTTTTTGATTGTTTGGTGATGGTACAATCTTTCATATTCTTCAAATCAATATCTTCAAAAAACTCTGCTCCGTTTGTATTTCTATAATAGAAAAGGTGTTTTGATTTGGAATTCCATCCGATAGCAAAATTACCTTGAATATCATAATCACTAATCTCATCTTTATTTTTTAAAGCTATTTCTTTTAATTTTTTAAAGCCTTTTTTTTCATTTTTTTTGATGCCTAATTTAATGGCTGTAAAGGGCACAACAATCGCTGCTGCCATAAGCAGCGTCATGCTTAAAACTCCTGATTCCATGGTGTAATTTTTAAAATAGTTTATAGTTTTTTTGCTCTGTTTTTAACAGAATTCCAGAGAATACAATAATTTAAATATTCTCAAAAAAAAATAATTATTAAATTTTACAGAAAAGTGTGAAAAGGGAAGATAATTTTTTTGGAATGCGCAAGTAGTATGAATTTACTCTGAGTAAAAAAAGCTTTTGATGGCACAAACGCCTGATGGTACTGATTTTTTTCTATTCCGTTTAAGTAGGAAGAATTGAAATTAAGGGGTAATTTATTTGAAAAATTAGAGACCAATTCCTCTGAATTGTTAATACCAATAAAAAGATGTACCATGCCAAAGGTACTTTTTTGCAGCTTAACCCCTGTTTGTGCGGATACGACAGTCGTGAATTGATTAGGTTTATTAATCGCACTAGTGGTGCTGAAATTAATGAGCAACGCAAATAAACCAATTATTTTCAGTAAATTTTTCACACTGTAAAATTATAATATTTAAACAATCTAACACTAATTCATGGCGTGAATTCTATAAAAAAGGTATAAGTAACAATTTCAGGTTTCCCGGCTGTTTAGTTTTGCAAATCTGATCACATTTTCCTAGCCTTATTAATATCCAGAATGGATTAGCATAAACTCATTGAAAAAACACGATAAAAATAAAATGGATAAGCACTGCTATAAATTTTTGAAGCATCAAAAAAGCTTATCTATGAAGCATCAAAGCTTTCCCTACCATTTCTTTATCAAGTTTAAGCCCCAACACTTTTAAAATCGTCCGCGCTATTTGGTGGACATACCATTGTTCGTTGTTGCCAATTTCGCCTAATCCAGTAAGGCCTTTTCCAAATACAATCAGCCAAGTTTCTCCAGCGCCTTATACGGCTTTTCCCTGATCTGTCCAAGTGTTAATAGGTCCCGTACCTCGACCGTGATCTGTAGAAACAATAAATAAGGTATTGC
>JBGSQM010000171.1:0-27281 GCA_041738035.1 Cellulophaga sp. | reverse complement strand
GGTATGGCGCACATTGGCGTACTGCAAGCTATGAAAGAATTTGACTTAAACGCCAAGATTGTTTCCGGAAGTAGTGTTGGCGCTTTAATTGGCGCTTTATACGCCAATGGAAATTCTATGGAAGAAATGATGCGGTTTTTTAAAGAAACTCCACTTTTTAAGTATAATTTTCTAACAATTGTTAAATCTGGCTTTATTGACACCGATCGGTATATTGATATTTTTAAACAGTACTTCCCAGAAGATTCGTTTGAAGCTTTGGAGAAAAAATTATACGTAGTTGCCACCAATTTACAAAAGGGGGAAGAAGAATTTTTCTCATCTGGCGAATTAATCCGACCGTTATTGGCTTCAGCCGCCTTACCGCCCGTTTTTAGTCCCGTTGAACTAAACGGGAATCTATATGCTGACGGCGGGGTGATGAATAATTTTCCCATAGAACCCCTAAAAATAAATTGCGATTTCATCATTGGTAGTAATGTATCGGTGACCAAAGAATTAGAGAAAAAAGACTTGAAAAACTCTTTCCAATTAACGGGTCGCGTAACGGGTCTAATGATTTATGCGTCCGCAAAAAATAAGTTGGCAGATTGCGATATTCTTATTTCCCCTATTGAACTCGAAAATATAGGAATTCTTGATCGCAAGGGCTTGATTAAGGCCTATAATATTGGTTATGACCATGCGAGTAGGGCTTTTGAGAAAGTAGTTGTAAGTTAATATAATTTATGGTTTAATACTTTTAAGCTTTAAAGTTGTTTTTTGCTTAATTACCTAAAACTCAAAATTGTTTCTCAACACTATTTTGAACTCTTGCACTTAGCGTAGTCGAAGTGTGCACCTGAACTTAAACTTTTCTTCATTACTCATTTTCCAGCTAAATGCAAGTAAATTATTTCACAAATGCTCACAATGAAATTTTGACACTAATTCCAAGAATTATCACGAATAAGTTATTTCAAGAAATACAGGTTACACAAGGCTTATCAACAAAAGTTAGAAATTCACCCTCTTGTGCTGAGCGAAGTCGAAATATTGGGGGGTTAGGGGGCTTTTACACATCATCATAATCCACCTTCAAAGTTGCAGTTAACGGATGAGCCTGGCACGTTAGTATTAATCCGTCTGCTATTTCGCCATCCGTTAAAATTTGATTTTTTACCATCTCTGCTTTTCCTTCTTTTATTCGGGCAATGCAACTGCTGCAAACTCCACCTTGGCAAGAATAAGGTGCGTCGATATTTTGCTTTAAAACCGCATCTAAAACAAGCATTTTTTTATCCATTACAAAAGTAAAGGTCTCCTCATCAACGACTACTTCAATTTGAGTTTTACCCTCTAGTTCTTGAGCCATCGTATCTACAGTTTCCGAAGTGGTAAACAATTCAAAAAAGATTTTATCTTTTGGAGTTCCTGCTTCTTGTAGGGTTTCTGAAACCAAATCGATCATTTCTTCTGGACCGCAAAGGTAAAAAGCATCAAACTTGGTATCTTTAAATTTATTTTTTACAATAAAATTTACTGTTGAGGCTTCAATTCTACCAAACAATGCCCCTTCTTGTTTCTCTCGGCTATAAACGTTTTGAACAAAAAATCGGTTTACATATTGTTTTTTTAAAGCTTCTATTTCTTTTGAAAACATGACCTCATGAGCGTTTTGATTGCCATAAACCAAAACAAAGGTACTGTTTAAATGACCCTTTAAAACGGTTTCAGCAATACTCATTATAGGGGTAATTCCGCTTCCTGCAGCAAAGGCAGCAACATGTTTTGCGCTGTTGGTGGGCTCAAAAACAAAACGTCCTTCGGGTTGCATTACTTCTAAAACATCGCCAACTTTTATTATTTCATTCGCATAAACAGAAAAAACACCATCAGTAACCTTCTTAATCCCCACCGTAATTTTGCCAGAAGCGGGAATGGAAGAAATGGAGTACGCTCTGCGCAATTCCACCCCGTTAATTTCTTTACTTATGGTTACGTATTGTCCAGCACTAAAAGAAAAAGCATCTTTTAAATTTTCGGGTATGGAAAATGAAATCGCTACAGCATTTAAAGTTAATTGTTGTACTGAAGAAACTTTTAGAGAATGAAAATCGCTCATGAAATATTTTTTGTGCAAAATTAAGGAAAGCGCAAGCCAAATAAACTGAAAATGTGTAAAAATATATACCTAAGATTCTTATACATAAGAAAATTATGTATATTAGCTTCATCTAAAGTTGAATAAAGCGGTTAAAAAATCAAATTTTACGACTAACAAGAATACAAAAATGGGAAACTCAAAATTATATAAAGGCAGTTTAAATACGATCATTCTTAAACTTTTAGAAGAACAAGGGAAGATGTACGGCTATGAAATAACTCAAAAAGTAAAAGATTTAACCAAAGGCGAATTAAATATTACAGAAGGCGCGCTATACCCAGCCTTACATAAATTAGAGGCCGAAGGTTTGCTTAATGTTGAAGTTGCCAAAGTAGATAACCGTTTGCGAAAATATTATAAACTTACCGAACAAGGTGAAAAAGAAACCGTAAACCGGTTAGCAGAATTAGAAGAGTTTATTAGAAGTATGCAGAATTTAGTGAATCCTAATTGGAGTATTGAGTAATTTTTTGTGATATGATATTGACCAAAATCCAAATTCAGGCCATAGATACCTATTTAAAAAATTCAGAAATTGAGTTTGTTGATGTGCGTATGGAAATGCTAGATCATGTAGCAAGCGAAGTAGAACATAAAATGCAAACAGAAAAGCTAGATTTCTATGATGCTTTTAAAAACTATATGGTTTTTAATAAAAAGCAATTACAAAAACAAAACAAACAATTCACTAAAACTACCGATATAAAAGTATTGAAAGCGATTGGCAAGTTTATAATAAAACCAGCTTCGTTTCTTATTTTTGTACTTTTTTTTCTAGTCTTAAAAGGACTTTCAAAATATATTGTTTTGAATGAATTTCTAAGGTTTGCCCCTATTGTTATAATGATTGGTTTAGGGTTGTTTTATTATGTTTTAGTACTTCGTTTTGGTAAAAAAGAACGGTATTCTGGATTTGAACGCATGAGCCTAATTTTGGTTTTAGGGATGCAAATTACACAACTGTTTATTAGCCCTTATTATCAACAAACAGTTTTTGAAAACTATAACAACGCTAATATGGTTTTCGTATCGTTTTTACTGGTTTTAGGCCTGGGTTTTATAACGACCTTTCTGCAATTTAAAAAAGAATATACTCATCGTTATAAAAATAAATTTGTATGAAGCTAAACGAAGGAAAAATAAAACAAATTGAACATTTTCTAGACCAAAAAGGCTTAAAATACCTCGATTTAAGAAACGAAGTTCTAGACCATATTGCCAATGGTATTGAAAAACAAATCGAACAAAATACTATTGATTTCTCAAATGCGTTCGAAATAGAAACTGCTAAATGGAAAAAAGAATTAGCAAATAATGCTAGTTGGTGGCTTGGTATAATTTGGTCTGGCCCCAAAATAATGATTGATAAATGTGTTAAGATGCTGAATACATTTTATTTGTTTTTAGTACCCATGACCGTATTACTCTTCTTATTTTTTTTAGTTATTTTCTATACTAACAAACAATTGTTAAGCTACTCGAAAGAAATAGAAACTATTGTTGGTGTTTATTATTTACTTTGTGTTATTCTAATTCTTTTACTTAGCTTTAAAATTAAAGCTTCTAATTATAAATCTAGTTACAGTTATTTTTTTAAAATACAGGCTATTGCAATATGTTTAATATACTTGATGTACAATCCATTATGGACATCAATTATTGATTTTGTAAAGGATGATGAGCTTATATTAATCTCTTTATTATCAAATTGCTTGTTTATACTATATCCTTATTTATTTTGTCAATTATATAAATCGCATTTTAATGTAAAAAAAGTAAGTCTGATTTAGCATGAAACTAACCGAAACACAAATACAAGAACTCTACAAATTCACCAGAGCGCATTTCGTATATCATTTTGATTTACAAACAGAACTAGTAGATCATTTGGCGGGTGGCATTGAAAATCAAATCATTAAAAATCCAAACGTAACGTTCCAAGAGGCTTTACAAAATGAGTTCAAAAAATTTGGTATTTTTGGTTTTCAAGACGTAATAACCGAACGTCAAAAAGCACTTTCAAAAAAATACTGGAAAATAATTCTACGTTTTTATAAAGAGTATTTTACACTTCCTAAATTGGCTTTGACCTTGTTTTTAGCGGTATCGCTATTTTCCGTGCTCAACTTTTACCCCAATTTTTATCAGCGCTATATTTTAATAGGGCTTTTTGTTCTCTTTTTAATTCCTTCTACCGTTAAATTACAAAGCTATTCAAAAAAATTAAAGAAAAAGGAACGCAAATGGATGTTAGAAGAAATGCTTTTAACTCAAATGGGCTTCTTTAATTTTTTAATCTTACCTATTCACATTTTTAATATTCAATTTGAGATTCAAAATCTGTATATTCTTGCTTTTATCGCTTTAATTAGCGTTTCTCTGTTGTTGTTGCTTTATGTGATTGTATTTGTAATTCCGCCAAAAGCCGAAGAATTATTAGCAGAAACCTATCCAGAATACAAATTGTTACAGGCGTTGTAACAAAAATTGGTATTTTAGCACCTATATTTTAAATCGCTACCAAGTTATGATCAAACGCTTCATCAGCCTGCAATGGAAGTCCTTTTTTAGAGCCGCCTCCTTAAAAGCCAATATTGCTATTAAAAATTTTAATGGGCTTTTTTGCTCTCTATATGGCTGTGGTTTTTATTGGGTTTGGCGTGGGTGTTTATTTTATAATTGAAGATGCCAAAATGGGCGACCCTTTTGATGTAGTCAACAAATACATGATTTACTACATTGCTTTTGATTTGGTTTTCCGTTACATGCTGCAAAAAATGCCTGTAACCAATATAAAGCCCTTATTATATTTACCGATTAAAAAAAGTCAGGTAGTCAACTTTTCTCTAGGAAAAACCATCCTTTCTTATTTTAACTGGTCGCACGCCTTCTTTTTTATTCCGTTTTCTATTGTATTACTCGTTCAGGGGTATAATACTTTTGGGGTTATTGGTTGGCATTTGGGAATTATTGCTCTTATTTACAGCAATAATTTTATCAATATTTTGGTAAACAATAAGGACAATATTTTTTATCCTGTAATCGCCGTTTTAGCTGTTTTGGGAATAAGTCATTATTTTCAATTTTTTGATATTACAACATTTACAGCCCCTTTCTTTGGAGCTTTATATACTTTAACTTGGTTGGCGATACTTCTTATTGGTATAGTCTTTGGCTTGTATTACGCTGCTTTCAACTATTTTAAAAGCAACTTATACCTTGACGCTGGTTTATCCACCAAACAAACAATAGCAAAAACTGAAGATCTTGACTGGTTAAACCGTTTCGGTAATTTGGGTACTTTTTTAAAGAATGATATCAAATTAATTAAAAGAAATAAGCGCTCCAAAATGGCCGTCATTACCAGTTTTATGTTTCTTTTCTATGGTTTTTTGTTTTTAACAGGAGCGATTTCCACTTACGATGCACCTGTCTGGAAAATTTTTGCTGGTATTTTTATCTCGGGCGGATTTCTATTCAGTTTTGGGCAGTTTGTCCCCAGTTGGGATAGCTCCTATTATCCATTAATGATGTCGCAAAACATCAAGTACAAGGAGTATTTAAATTCTAAATGGTATTTAATTGTCATTGCTACCGTGATTAGCACAATAATAGCATCGTTTTACTTGTATTTTGGTTGGGAAGCTTATTTGGCGGTTTTAGTAGGTGCTATTTATAATATTGGTATCAACTCCTACATGGTTTTATGGGCTGGGGCTTACACCAGAACACCTATCGATTTAACATCATCCAAAAAAGCATTTGGCGACAAACAATCTTTTAACTTAAAGACGCTAGTGTTGAGTTTGCCTAAACTTTTATTGCCAATTATAATTTATGGTTTGGGACATTATTTAATCAGCCCTACGGCGGGTTATATTTTTGTAGCACTAACTGGTGTTTTAGGCTTTGCCTTTAAAGGTTTCGTGTTTAAAAAAATTGAGGAAATTTATAAAAAAGAAAAGTACAAGACCTTGTTAGCTTATAAGCAGGTGAGTTAACACCTACTTCTTAAACTTCAAAACCTCAGATCTACCTTTTTTAAAGATGAGATTACTAACTGTTTTTCCTTTTCGCAATACTTTCTGTGCTTCGTAAGGTAAACCATGCACTTCCTTGCACGCATCGGAGCAACATTGATCCATGGCTTTAGCGCAATCTTCACATTGTAAAAAAAGCAAATGGCAAGCTTCATTAGCACAATTTTCATGCGTATCACAAGGTTTTCCGCATTGGTGACATTGTGCAATTACATCATCGCTAATCCTCTCACCACGCCTTTGGTCAAAAACAAAATTCTTCCCCAAAAATTTATTTTCGAGCTTCTTATTTTGCACCTGTCTGGTATATTCAATAATACCGCCTTCTAACTGATATACCTGCTTAAAACCTTTATGCTTGTAGTAGGCACTCGCTTTTTCGCAACGAATACCGCCAGTGCAATACATTACTAATTTTTTATTTTCTTTATGATCTCTTAAATCATGCTCAATAAGATCTAAGGAATCACGAAATGTGTCAACGTCTGGGGTAATTGCATTTTTAAAATGTCCTATTTCACTTTCGTAATGGTTGCGCATATCTACCAAAACAACATCAGGATCGTCCATAAGTTCATTAAACTTTTCAGCGTTTACATGAACACCTATTTTAGTAACATCAAAAGTAGCATCATCTAAACCATCGGCAACAATTTTATCACGAACTTTTACTTTTAGCTTTAAAAACGATTTGTTGTCTTGCTCAATAGCAATATTTAATCGCACATTTTCTAAAAAACTAATGCTATCTAAATGCTTTTTAAAGAGTTCAAAGTTTTCTGCAGGTAGAGAAAGTTGGGCATTAATGCCTTCGTAGGCAACATAAATACGACCTAAAACATCTAATTCGTTCCAATGAATAAATAAGTGATTTCTAAAAAGAGACGGATTTTTAATATGCGCATATTGGTAGAAAGAAATAGTCAGTCGTTCTTTGCCCGCTGCCTCAATTAAAGTTTCTCTTTCCTTTGCGCTCAAGGTATTGTACAGTTGCATGCTATACTAATTTTTTGAGATTAAAGAATTTATTTTAACTGCAAATTTACTATTTTAAAAGGGTTAAACAACAATTTGAGGCAAGAAACACCAATTTTTGAATTTACTACTAATGAGAATTTGTTAAATAAAAAACACCCAATACAGCAGAAATGCGAGATTGGTGAAACTTACAATTTTTTAGTTTGGTACTTTGGAAAAACATACCCCGCTAAAAGCGGGTTATGGAAGCATACAATTTTGTGTGCCTTGCTACGCATATTCACAAAATTGAGTTTCACCCATAAAAAAGACCTTGAAATTAATCAAGGTCTTTAAAAGGTCACATTATCTTTCCTTTTTCATAGAACTCTAGAATAAAAATTGCGACCACCTTTGCCCATTTTCTAGAAAGTAAATGGTATATCTTCCAAGTTAATTATTTAGTAGATGCAAGAATTGCAAAAAGGTTGCGTTGCAAATTGTGATATGCAAAAAGAAATGGTAATTTAGCTTTTTTAATATACAAAAAATGAGCGCAGAAAAAGAAGCAAAATTAAAGGCACTAAAACTTACCCTAGACAAATTAGATAAAACCTATGGCAAAGGTGCTGTAATGAAAATGGGGGATAAAGTTGTAGAAGATGTTGAGGTAATCCCTTCAGGATCTTTAGGATTAGATGTTGCCTTAGGCGTTGGAGGCTATCCAAGAGGCAGAGTTATAGAAATATACGGCCCAGAATCTTCAGGGAAAACTACCTTAACTTTACATGCGATTGCCGAAGCTCAGAAAAAAGGAGGCATAGCGGCCTTTATTGATGCTGAACATGCTTTTGATCGTTTTTATGCTCAAAAACTTGGAGTTGATGTAGATAATTTAATTATTTCTCAGCCTGATAACGGAGAACAAGGTTTAGAAATTGCCGATAATTTAATCCGTTCTGGGGCTATTGATATTGTAGTGATAGATTCTGTAGCGGCGCTTACGCCAAAAAGTGAAATTGAAGGTGAAATGGGAGATTCTAAAATGGGACTTCATGCTCGTTTAATGTCTCAAGCCCTAAGAAAACTTACAGGTTCCATCAGCAAAACAAAATGTACCGTAATTTTTATCAACCAATTGCGAGATAAAATTGGCGTTATGTTTGGTAGTCCAGAAACAACTACAGGTGGTAATGCACTTAAATTTTATGCATCAGTTCGTTTAGATATTAGAAGATC
This sequence comes from Cellulophaga sp., assembly GCA_041738035.1. GTDB lineage: Bacteria > Bacteroidota > Bacteroidia > Flavobacteriales > Flavobacteriaceae > Cellulophaga. Next base: position 18,899 of record JBGSQM010000171.1, on the reverse strand, counting down.
TACACAAATAAAAGATACAGAAGGCAATGTTCAAGGGAATAAGACCAGAGTAAAAGTGGTTAAAAACAAAGTTGCGCCACCGTTTAAACAAGCGGAGTTTGATATTATGTATGGTGAAGGAATATCAAAAGTAGGCGAAGTAATAGATTTAGGCGTGGAATATGAAATTATTAAAAAAAGCGGATCATGGTTTAGTTATGGCGATACCAAATTAGGACAAGGGCGCGATGCAGTGAAGGCTTTACTTTTAGACAATCCTGAACTTCAAGAAGAGCTAGATGGAAAAATACGAGAGGCGATAACTACTGTTAGAGCTTAACTTGAAACAGTTTTTGAAAACAATTTATAGTTTTAAGACAGTTTGCATAAAAATCCTAATGAAAATTAGGATTTTTTCTTTTTTTGACGCAACCTTTTATCATTATTAACATCTATATATAAAAAAAGGAATTATGAGAAAAATAATTTTCTTCTTGGGAATGCTTTGGGCATCATTAATATTAGGGGGGTGTAGTTTAGAAGATCGGGAGAATTTTAATTTTATAGCATTACCCATTACAAGTGTTGAAATGCCCGCAGTATTTGAATTAAACAAAACCTATGATATTAAAGTAAAATTTCAGAGAATCTCTGATTGTGCTTTTTTTGAAGGTTTTGATGTGAATAATGAAGAAAGAACGGTTCGTAATGTATCAGCTATTGGATTAATGCTTGTCGATAATGACGACTGTACAGAGATATCGCAGGAAGTAGAAGAATCCTTTAAATTTATCGTTTTATACAATGAAGCGTATCTTTTTAAATTTTATCAAGGAAAGGATGAAAACAATGAGTCAAAATATTTAGAAATAGAAGTGCCAGTAAACTAATTACAAAACAACCTTAAATTACCAACATATTTTGAGTCTAGAAGAACTCATAAAAAATTGCATCAAAGGCAATCGAAAAGCACAGGAACAATTGTACCGAGACTATTCTCGAGTACTATTCAGCGTATGCCTAAAATATTCTAGAAATAAAGTAGAAGCCGAAGACAGTCTGCACGATAGTTTTATGGTCATCTTCTCCAAAATAGATCAATATAATTTTAAGGGTTCTTTCGAAGGTTGGATAAAAAGAATTACAGTAAACACAGTACTCCAGAAGTACAGAAAAGAAATCAATTTAAGTGTTGTCCCTGAGCATTTAGAAGCCGATGTAGAAGTAGAAACGTCAAACTATGTAGATGTTAGCTTGCCTACATTACTGCACTATATTCAAGAATTGCCAAATAAATACAGGCTCACCTTTAATATGTTTGTTTTAGAGGGCTATTCACACCAAGAAATCAGTGAATTATTAGGCACCTCAGCAGGCACCTCAAAATCTAATTTAGCTAGGGCACGCTTCATTTTAAAAGAACGTATAGAATCAGATATAAAACAAAATGCTATTTCTTGAGAAGTAGGAATATTTATTTAAAAAATTAAAATACTAATTGCATAATTTTTTGCAGTATGAAAAAGAAAACCATAGATGAATTGTTCAAGGAACGATTCAGAGATTTTGATGAAATTCCAGATGAAAAAGTCTGGAAAGCTATTGAAGCATCTCTCAACAAAAAGAAATCACGAAAAGTAATTCCACTTTGGTGGAAACTAGGAGGAATAGCTGCGGTATTGGCGATTTTATTTTTTGCCTTTAACCCTTTTGGAAATGCCACGCTCCAAAACGGTATTCAGATAACAGAAAATCCATTGAAAGAAAATACAGAGCAAAAAAAGGCTTCAGATACTATTGATGATGCTACTATACAAAATAAATCAGATACTGAGATTGTAAAGGAAGCGCATCAAAAACAAACCACAGTTGATGAAAAAATGCTTGAGAAGGCTTCACATGCCAATACAGGTGGGATTAAAAAAGATAAAGCCAATATTACAACCCCTAAAAAAGAAGAAGTAAAACAATCTTTTTCTAAAACGGATACAAATCATGCCATCGCACACCAAAACAATTCTGAAAAAAGTAAAAATGTTCAATTAGAAAATCCAAATACTACCAATAATCAAACGAATGGTACAGATGAAATAAACAAAGTAACAAAAAACAATAAAATGGAAAGCCAAGAAACTTTGGCAGAAACGCTTCCGAATATCAAAAAAGAACGAGGAGAAATAGGCATTATTGATTTCAAAAATACGGCTGAAGATAAAAATATACTCCCTTCAAAAGACGAAGAAAAGAATGCCATTGCCAAAAAAGAAGATCAAAAAAAATCTATCTTCGATGAAATTAAAGGGCAAGAAGAAGATATAATTGTTGAGAAAATAAAAGAAAAATGGTCCGTTGGTCCAAGTGTAGCTCCTGTTTATTTCAATGGTATTGGTGAAGGTTCTCCAGTACATACTATTTTTGTTTCTAACTCAAAATCAGGGAATGTGAATATGAGTTATGGGGTTTTAGTAGCTTATGAAGTGAGCAAAAAATTGAAAGTCCGTTCCGGAGTCAACAAAGTGGATTATGGTTATACCACCAATCAAGTAGAATTTACCTCTTCGATTAGAGGCGAAACCCCTCAAGTAGAGAATATAAATTATGTAGCTTCCGCCAGAGGTATCGTGGTCGGTAGTTTAGTGAATACAAGACCCGAAACTCAAACAATTTCTATTGAAAACGCTTTTGATGTTACTGCAAATTCTGCTGCTTTAGAAGGTAACTTATCACAACAGTTTGGTTATATTGAAGTGCCGCTAGAACTCAACTATGCCTTACTAGATAAACGTTTTGGAATTAATGTTATCGGCGGGGTAAGTTCCTTATTTCTTGTAAATAATACTATTTTACTAAACTCAGGAGATCAGACCACACGAATGGGAGAGGCCAACAACATTAACGACTTAAATTTCAGCACTAATTTTGGAGTGGGTATTAATTATAAGTTCTCGCCTAAACTTCAATTTAGCGTAGAGCCTATTTTTAAATATCAATTAAATACATTTTCTAATACCGCTGGTAATTTTCAACCTTTTTCGGTTGGAGTGTTTAGTGGGTTTAGTTTGAGGTTTTAACCGGTTTTTGTTTTAGAATAGTTCTAATTCCAAAACACAATAGGTATAAAAAATGAAAATATTATTATCAATTTTAACTATTTCGTTAGTCATTTTTTCTTGTACAAAAGAAGATAATTTTCAAAACACAAGAGGTTTAAAACTGCTTTCTATTACCTATAAAGATGGAGAACAAGTAGGGAACAACTGGAGTGAATTGTATAGTTATAACAATTCAGGTATTCTATATGCAATCGAGGATACTAGGGGTATTGGAATAAACTATAAACTGACCTATACTAATAATAATCAACTACAAGAATATACCGCCTATATAAATGAAACGAACGAATTAGTTTCTAAAGATTCAATTGTTTATCATCAAAATGGAAGTATTAAAGCTATCTTTTCTTTTTCAAAAAACTTAGATGATATCTTAACCACATCACATATTAATGAATTTGAGTATAATAACCAAGGTAGAGTGTCTCAAAAAAAAACTTTTTTTGCACTTACAGACAACTATTTTTCAACAGAAAAATACTATTGGAATGCTGCTAATATCAATAAGGTAGAAATTTACGATCAAAAAGACAAACTCCTCTACGAATACAGTCTTACATACGATACAAATAATAATTACAAAAAAAATATTGCTATTTATCTAAACGATCCTATTAATTGGAGTGAAAATAACGTAACTAAAACTAGTTTTACAGACTATTCTGGATTGTTAGATTTATCTTGTTACACGTGTATTACTAAATATAATTATAATTTAGATAAATACCCTGTAAGTGTAAAATATGATTGGGGAAGACAATTAACTATTACTTATGAATAAATATTTAAAGTTAAAAGAGATCTTATTTTTTAGTCAACTCTCCAAAAATCAACTCCCTTACCTCTTCACACAAACTAGTTTTATGCGCTTCATCTAAACTTTTTGTCTCAAAAAACTGAAGCACTTTAACTCTCGATTTTCCTGGTTTGCCCTTGGTTAAAATAAAAGGCAGTCGTTGTTTATTATCAAAAAACACCATGGGTACTATTGGGATTTCGTGGGCTATGGCCATTTTAAAAGCGCCACCCTTAAATTCGTCTAAAATAATAGCTTCATCTGGAACACCGCCTTCAGGGAAAATACAAATACTTAAGCCGTCTTGCAGTCTTCTTTGGGCCCTGCGATATACTGCTGTTCTACTTTTAGCATCACTCCTATCGACCATAATACAGACTCTTTTATAAAAAAATCCGAAAATTGGGATTTTAACGAGCTCTTTTTTACCCACAAAAACAAATGGGTTCGGGCTTACCTTAAGCATCATCATAACATCTAACATACTGGTATGGTTGGCGACAAGCATGTAACTTTTACCTTTTACTATTTTTTCGGCATATTTTATTCTTGGAATACAACCCATTCCGAATAATATAAAATTTGCCCAAAGATTACGAGCAACCCAAAAAAAGTGTGGATACCACTTTTCAGATGCCGATAAGAGTATCAATATGGGGAACAATAAAATAATAGGAATACCCACCAAAATGTAAAACCAAACTTGGTATAAAACACTCCCTATTTTCTTAAAGATTGTAATCATAAAAGTAAAAGTAACAATTTTACTAGGTTCTACTATTTAATTTATCTTTGCATGATAATTTTTTAGACTACATGGCTCGGATTTTAACAGGAATACAAAGCACAGGAACACCACATTTAGGAAACATTTTGGGCGCAATAATGCCTGCTATCCAGATGGCAAACGACCCAAGAAACGATTCTTTTTTATTTATTGCCGATATGCACTCGCTCACCCAAATTAAAAACGGAGTAGAATTAAGGCATAATACTTATGCTGTTGCTGCTGCTTGGTTGGCTTTTGGTTTAGATATTAACAAAACCGTTTTTTATCGCCAAAGCGACGTACCACAAACGGCAGAATTAGCCTGGTATTTAAGTTGTTTTTTTCCTTACCAACGATTAACCCTAGCGCATTCCTTTAAAGACAAGGCAGATAGACTAGAGGATGTAAATGCTGGTTTATTTAGCTATCCGATGTTGATGGCAGCAGATATTTTATTGTATGATGCTGAAATAGTACCCGTTGGTAAAGATCAATTACAGCATATAGAAATGACACGTGATGTGGCTTCTCGTTTTCATGCGCAATTAGGCGAAACTTTTGTATTGCCCGAAGGGAAAATTCAGGAAGACACTATGTATGTTCCAGGCACTGATGGTGCTAAAATGAGCAAAAGTAAAGGCAATCTGATTGATATTTTTCAAAACGATAAGCAGTTACGCAAACAAATTATGGGTATCCAAACAGATAGCACACCCATGGAAGAGTCAAAAAACCCAGAAACGGACACTATTTTTGCGTTATATAAAATACTGGCAAGTGAAGAGGAAGTTGCTGCCATGCGTGCTCATTATGAAAATGGCAATTACGGTTACGGACACGCAAAACAGGCTTTATTTGAAATTATTGTTGACAAATTTTCGGATGCTCGTGAAAAGTTTAACTATTATATGAATCACTTAGAGGAAATTGATAAAGCTTTAGCCATTGGCGCAGAAAAAGCAGGTTTAATTGCTGATGAGGTATTGACTAGAGTCAGAACTAAACTTGGTTATTAAAAAAGGGAAGTGATAAGTACAATGTATTAAGTATTATGCAATCAAAGTTCAAATGCAAAAAAGATTTAAGTGCTAAGTTTTAATCGGTAATGTTGAGGAAATTACCAACATCGAGCATCGGACAAAGATAAACCACTTCACAACGCTTCGAACAACTTCCCTGGCAGAGGCCTAATTACACCTTTCATTTCCATGGTTAATAAGGTAGATGAGATTCTGAAAATAGGAAGTTTGCATTCCAAGGCAATCGTATCTAGTAATTGTTTTCCGTTGGCTTGTAAATACGAATAGAGAAGCTGCTCGGTCTCATCTAAATCAATAAATAATTGTTTTTGTATTGCCTTGGTTTTTTTGTCTTGCAATTGCCAATTCAATATATAAATTAAATCTGCTGCTGAGGTTAGCATGTGGGCTTTTTGCTGTTTTATGAGATCATTACAGCCTTTGCTATATTTATCCTCAGCACGGCCTGGCACCGCAAAAACATCACGATTGTAGCTATGTGCGATATCTGCTGTAACCAAACTTCCGCCCTTTTCAGCCGATTCAATAACGATAGTGGCCTCGCTCATACCTGCAATAATGCGGTTTCTCTTTAAAAAATTCTCTCTTTCAGGTTGGCTGGTGGACCAGAATTCGGTATAAAAACCTCCATTTTTTTCAATATCAGGGATGTATTTTGAATGTACTTTTGGGTAAATTTGATTTAAACCATGCGCCAAACAACCTACCGTTTGTAAACCGTGTTTTATAGCCGCTTTTTGTGCACAAATATCAACACCATAAGCAAAACCACTAACAATAATGGGGTTCAAAGGAGCCAGATTTTCAATTAATTGTTCGCAAAAAGCAGTTCCGTAACTGGTGATATTTCTAGTGCCAACAATACCTATTATTTTTCGATGTGCTAAATCAATTTTTCCTTTACTAAATAAAAGAATCGGACTGTCTATACAATGCCGCAAATACTCAGGATAATCAGCATCCATAAAGTAAGTAACCTTAATTTGGTTCTTTCTTATGAAAATAAATTCTGCTTCTGCTTCTTCTAAATGCTGTTTGTCTTGTAAATTGGCCAAAGTAAAGACGCCAATCCCATCAATTTTTAGTAGGTTTTGCCGTTTATCTTCAAAAATAGCCGTTGGACTCCCACATTGTGCAATTAGTTTTTTGGCAGTAACATCGCCGATATTCGGAATTCGTTGGAGTCTTAACGCCGCAACAGTATCACTATCAGTCATTTATATTTTATATCTTTAGCCTTACAATTTACATGAAATAAAATGTTAATAAAAAATAATCTCGAAAGTTTTACAAGCTATCTTTTTTTACAATCTTTGTTTCAATGAGATTAGAACACTACATAGAAGAATTATTATACCGTTATAACTGTGTAATCGTACCTGAATTTGGTGCTTTTTTAACCCAGACTAAGTCGGCCTTCATTAAAGAAGATACGCATACTTTCTATCCGCCGACCAAAGAAGTATCCTTTAATGCCCAATTAGTTTCTAATGACGGTTTATTGGTTTCATATATGGCGGAAGCTGAGAAAACCACTTATGAAGAAATGCTTAAACATATTGCTGCCTTAAGTAAGGATTGGAAAAATCGATTACAAAGGGGAGAACGTTTAATTTTTGATTCTATTGGAAAATTATGGCTAAATAAAGACGGTAAAATTTCATTTGAACCAGCCGCAAAAGTAAATTATCTAACAACTTCATTCGGATTATCTTCTTGTGTTTCTGCTAAAATAACTCGCGAAATTTTAAAAGAACAAATTGTGGCTTTGGAGGAAGAAATTCCTTTTATGATTACGCCAGAACAAAGAGAAACCAATCAATTAAGACCTTATTTAAAATATGCGGCAGTCATATTTTTAGGATTAGCTTTAGGTTTTACAGGATATCATTTTTATAATGAAAATGAAACCACACAATTGGCAGTTCAGCAAAATGTACAAACACAAATAGTAAGACAAATAGAGGAAGCTACTTTTTTTGATGCCGCTCCTTTAGAATTACCAACCTTAAATTTAAATGCGACTTTAAATACTGTTGTTGAAAAGTCGAACCAAACCCAATACTTCATTATCGCTGGAGCTTTTAAGGTAAAAGAAAATGCTGATAAAAAAATAAACCAACTAAAAGCTAAAGGTTTTAATGCGGATTACATTGGCATTAATAAGTTTGGTTTTCATGTGGTAAGTTTTGATAGTTTTACAGATGTTGATCAGGCATTGAGCTATCTTAGAACTGTAAAAAGCACCGAATCTTCTGATGCTTGGTTGTACCAAGAATAGCTTTATTTAGCTGTTATTGCGAACAAAATGAAGCAATCTGTTTAAAATAATAAACAACACTTTTCTAAAATTTCTTCTAGCATTTGACTTTCGACATTTGACTTAGTCTTACCTTTGCACAAAAATTAAAATATGACGGCTAAGACTCCGAGTGAATCTAGAACTGTAATGACTGATTTGGTTTTGCCCAGCGAAACCAACCCCTTAAATAATCTTTTTGGCGGAGAATTGTTAGCGCGCATGGATCGTGCGGCGAGTATTGCTGCCAGAAGACACAGCCGAAGAATTACCGTTACTGCTTCTGTAAATCATGTTGCTTTTAATCAATCTGTTCCTGTGGGGAGTGTAGTTACTGTTGAAGCAGCCGTTTCAAGAGCCTTTAAAACTTCTATGGAGGTTTATATCGATGTTTGGATGGAAGACCGCTTCACGGGCACTAAAAGCAAAGCTAATGACGCTATTTATACCTTTGTGGCTGTTGACGATACAGGGAAGCCCACCGAAGTACCGCAACTTACCCCTGAAAGCGACCAAGAAAAAGAACGTTATGCTGCGGCACTTCGCAGAAAGCAATTAAGTTTGGTTTTAGCCGGTAAAATGAAACCCAATGATGCTACGGAATTAAAAGCTTTATTTATGGGAGTATAAGGCTTATTCTATTTTAATTTGTACTCCAAATGAAAATGTAGAAAAAGTTGCATTATTTAAGAATTTATCTACATCTTTAGCGGTATTTATACTCAAAAAATCTTTTGATAGTTGAACAGCAAAAAACAAACCTACAACTTTATTAAAATGATAGTTAGCGGCAACATTTCCCATCAAAGAAAACCCATCATCACTGAATTTAGAGTTCGACTGAAAGTTTTTATAGTAAGCATAACCTAAGCCCCCTCCTGCAAGGATATTGAATTTTGAGTTAAGAGGAAAAATAGTAGTTCCTACTTGTGCGTAATGATGCGATATTTTTGAATCATCGTAAACGCCAACCAATGACTCGTTTGTTACATTTGCCCTAAAGAAAGTTTTTTGAACGCCTACATAAATTTTTGGAGTAATATATAATTTATAGTCTGCTAGGTAGCCATTACTCAAATCTAGTGCATCGTTTAAAAAATTTGAACCGTAAGCCGTAGGCACTAAATACCCTATTTGAAAGACGGTAATTGGCATAAATTTCTTTTTCTTAATTTCTGCTTCGTCTTGCGCAAAACTCATGTTCCACAGCAAAATTGCAATACATAGCTGTTTAAAATGTAAAGACATATTGATTATTTGTTGCGCTTGGTATTATTTGTTCTTGACCGCTTGAAATTATGGTCCTATTTTTTAAGGTGTACATAAAATTTATAATGTCGCCCTCTACAATTTCTATGGTGTCTCTTTGTTGCTGCACGTTTGGCAGTAATTCATTAAATTGAAAGTTAGAAAGCTTTGGTTGTTGATTATCGGGTGGAAATCGTTGAATTTTATTCACTTTTGGATACGAAACTGAATACGAAAGTGTATCGTTATTAGCACTGGCCCGATCTACAACAATTTCAAACTTTAGTTTATTTGGTAAAATTGTAGTAGGTAACGTATATAAAACTTTATCATTTACGGTATTGTTTTCATAAAGGTAAAATAGCGAAGGCTTAGTCGCTACATAGGCACTTGAATTAGCTCCGTTAATGACCACAATAGTGCTTACTTCATTTTCTGGTGAAATAGTTGTAACGTTAAACACCCCTTGTTCATTACTAACATTTTGTCCGATTAAATTAATATCTTCAAAAGAGTTTTCGCGCGATAGGTTTTCAAGCTGAAAATCGCTAATTGAAAAGTTAGTAGCATAAACTTCAACAGCAATATCGGTTAAAGGTAAATTTGTTAAATCTTTTATTTCACCTTTAAAAAGCAGGCGCTCATTATCCTCATAAAGTATTTCACAACTATAAAGAAAGCATAAAAGCAGTATGGTTAATTTTACTTTCATTGGCGATTGATTTTAAAATAGATGCTAAAAAAGTATTTGGTTGCCCTGAAATGTGAAAATAATTACCAAAACTACAACTGATAAATCCAATCCTCAGGATTTAAACGAGAAGTATCTTGGTACAAATAGAACTTCAATAAAGTTTGGTTGTTGATGGCGTTGGTGTGAATTTCTCCCAATTCTTCTTTAGCCTTAACTTTATCTCCTTTTTTTACGTACACCTTTGACAGGTTGTAGTAGGTGCTTATAAAGTTTCCGTGTTTCATTTGCACCCCTTTATTTCCGCCAGGAACGCTAATAACCGCAATGACTTCTCCTTCAAAAATGGCTCGTGCTTTTGCGCCTTGATCCGTAGCGATGATTACGCCATTATTTTGATGTTGAATTCCCGGATAAATAGCATCTTTATACACTCCAAAACCAATGCTTTTTATACCTTTTTCCACGGGCCAAATCAGTTTTCCTTTATTGGCTGAAAAATTATTGGCAATTACTTTGGCTTCAGGAGTTAATACAAATTTTGAGGTATTGGTGGTATTTCCAGCTTTTTTATTAGAGCTCACGATGGCACTTCTAATTAAATTTTCTATTTGCTTGTCTATTTCACGGGCTTCTTTTTCCTTTTGTTGAATGGTTGCCGTGTATTTATTTTCGTTTTTACGAATGGTGCTCAACAACTCATTTTGCGCTTCTTTTTCGCCCAAAAGTTCTTTTTTTGCTTGTGTATTTTCGGCTACAAGCTTCTCTTTTGTTTTGCGTTGTTCGTTTAATTCTAGGTTTAAATTTTTGAGATCTACGGTTTTTGATACGATTTCTAAACCTTGTTCTTTCCGGTAATCAGTGTATTGCTTCATGTATTGAAGCCTTTTAAAGCCTTGATAGAAACTTTCAGACGAAAGCAAGAACATTAGCCTACTTTCTTTTGATTTGTTCTGATATGATTTCTGAATCATCACCGCATAATCGTCTTTTAAAGTTTTAAGATCATCCCTAAGTTTTCCGATATTTCGGATATTCGAATTTAATTGACGATTTAAAAGGTTAGATTGTTCGTTGGTCACTCGGATGAGTTGCTGACGTACCGAAATTTTTTTATCAAGGGCGTTCATTTGGTCTAAAACATTCCCTTTTTCCTTTTTTTGAGCAAAAAGAAGGCTATTAATTTGCTTTATTTCTTGTTGCAATTTTTCTTTTTTGGCTTCTAAATTCTTTTGTTCTGTGGTTTGTGCAAAAGAGGAGGGTGTAAAAATGAAAAAAACGAAAAAAGCAAATACAATTCCAGTCTTCCACATATTATTCTAATTTAATTTCTTTAAAACCCTTTGGAATGTCATAAGGGAATTTTAAACTTCTATTAAACTCGATGTTCTTATAGGCAATGGCAATTAAACTTTGGTTATTATCCATCGTTGCCGCAATATCAATTTCATTTGGGATAATTTTTTTGTCTATTTCTTGGTAATTTTTATATATAATATCAAGCAAACGCCCTTTTTCTGGTTGGGCTATTTGTTGCGTTCCCATCTTAAAATTTTTAGGTTCTATTTGAAACAATATCTTGAATAGTTCTATGGCTTTTTTGGGTTTCAATTGGTAATTTTCATTGGCAATTGTGGCATCATATTTATCTTTTCTTAAATCTAAAATTGCTTGTCCCAACAATAAGTTTTGCACCTTGTCAAAATCTAATTCGGTGCCTAATAATTGACTTAAATATGAGAAATCACCATCAAAATAGGAGCCATCTAAACGGTTGTAGAAAGAAACTCTGTTTGGGGTAATAAAAGCTTTAACCACGCCTAATGGGGCACTAATCCAAATAGCCTTATCTTTTTCCATTCTGAGGCTAACATTAAAACCTTGAGAAGCATTTTTATCTTGATAATCAATATCCATTTTACCAGAAATGGTTTTAAAATCTAACTGATTATCGTAATGCGATTTAATAATATTTTTAGCATTTAAATTTTCATCAACAGCCCCTCCTGTAACCATTTTTGTTGATTTACAAGAGACTATAAAAAGAGCAATAATACTAAATACTGTTTTTTTTATCACAGGTGCTTTTTTAAAATCCAGGTTTTATTTTTCTAAGATAGATGCTCGCTTTTACGGGGTTATTTAAACCGGTATAGGCATCAGATAGTTCTTTATAAATTTTATTGGCCAAAGCAATATCATCTAGCATATAATCTAAAGATTCTTCTAAAACCTTTACGGATTCGCGAAACATACTTTTTTTATTCAAAGCTAAGCCTCTTGCGTAATAAAAGTAAGGTTGAGCCGGAAAATTCTCTAACGCATCTTTTGAAACGGCATCGAGAATTAAGTAATTATTAGCTCTTATTAAACCCCCAATACTATTGATATAGCCATTGATGGTATTGCTGTCCGTATTGGTATTATTAGCCGTAACTGTGGCGCTATTCGTGAAGGTTTCGGAAATTTCTTCTTGTTTTTTTAAGCCTTCTTTTACTTTCGCATTTAAATTCTCGGTAAAAGTGGAGGTTTTCAAGGTATTTAAAACCACAATAGCAGCATTATAATTTTCCAATTGATAATAGGCTTGTGCCAAGTTTTGTTTAAAAGCTAAGTTATCAACAGGAATTTGATTTTGTACCTCGCTCAAATCGCTTCTTTTTAGTTGTAAAATGTTGACCAAGGTATGCACATACCAATAATTTTCAGGTTCGGCATTAACGGCATTAACCGAATATTCTAAAGCAGCATCATAAATTTTACTTTCGCTATACACTTTAGCCAATTCAAAATCTACCACCTTTTTGCTAGGGTCAATTTTTTGGCATTCTAAAAATAGGTTGATGGCCTTGTCGTAGTTTTCGATGCCTTTTTGTTTTAAAGCTTCGAAAAAGGTTTCTTGAAAGGTATCAGAATATTCTTCTAAAAAGACCTCAGCGCTATCTTCTGCTTCAATTTCTTGGGCAAAAGTAGAAGCGAAGGGTAAAAGAAACCCTAAGAAAAGAAATAAGGCTGATAGATTTATTTTCATATATTTTAATAACTTAGCCTTCCGTGTTCAAGAAAAGGCTAATTTTTATCAAAGGTATAGCAAAAATTACTCCAAAATAGAATAATCTCCGATGCTTACCGCTTCAAAATTACCATCAAAAATCACGTGATTACCAATCATAGCATTATCTAAGTTAGCATTTGTAATTTTAGTATTCGCCTGTATTATGCTATTTTTAACGGTTGAGTTTTCAATTACGGTATTTTTTCCAACAGACACGAAAGGACCAACAGTACAATTTTTTAAGACTACATTTTCACCTATAAAGCAAGGTTCAACGATATTTGCATTGTCTAATTTAGCAGATTTAGCGATGAGCTGTTCCCCATCTTTCTGTAAAAACCCAAGCATACGTTGGTTGGTTTCGATAGTTACGGTTTTGTTGCCACAATCCATCCACTCGCTTACCGCACCTGTTTTAAAGATTTTACCTTTGGCCATCATGCGCTTAATACCATCATTAATTTGATATTCTCCCCCGTTAATGATATTATGATCTAATACGTATTGTAGTTCATTCTTTAAATCTGCAACATCTTTAAAGTAATAAATTCCGATTACAGCTTGGTCACTTACAAAGGTTTCTGGTTTTTCAACCAGCTCAATAATTTCGTTTTTTTCATTTAGATTTACAACGCCATAGGCTGACGGATTATCTACTTTTTTTGTCCAAATAACGCTATCTGCATCTTTATCTAAGTTAAAGTCTGCACGAATTAAGGTGTCTGCATAGGCAATTACTGCAGGTCCGCTCAATGACGCTTCAGCGCACATAATGGCGTGCCCAGTTCCTTTTGGTTCTAATTGTCTGTAAATACTAGGTTTTGCTCCTAATGCTTTGGCTAATTCCTTTAAACTTTCTACAACATCGTCACCGAAGAAGGCCGGATCGCCCAAAATAAAAGCGATTTCGTCAATAGGTTGGTTTAAAACGCCTACGATATCAGCCACCAAACGGTGTACTATGGGTTTTCCTGCAACAGGAATTAATGGTTTTGGAACTGTTAAACTATGTGGTCTAAGTCGTGAACCACGACCTGCCATAGGTACTATTATTTTCATTTTGTTATTATATAAATTTAATAATGTATCAATTTCTTTAGGGACAAAGAACTATAAACAGCAACGCTTCAAAAGTTGAATTGTTACATTTTCTTATTATTTTATCCCTAATATTAGGAAATTCCCCCTTTGGGGGCTCGAGGGTTACATTCCCGTACTCCCAAAACCACCTTCACCTCTTTTAGTTTCAGATAATTCTTCGACCAAAGTCCATGCTGCTAGTTCGTGTTTTGCGAAAACCAATTGGGCTATTCTTTCTCCATTTTCTACTATAAAGTCTTGACTGGATAGGTTGATTAAAATAACCCCAATTTCTCCGCGATAATCAGCATCAATAGTTCCCGGCGCGTTTAAAACGGTAATGCCTTTTTTTGCTGCTAGGCCACTTCTTGGCCGTACTTGCGCTTCATAGCCAACAGGTAATTCTATGAAAAGACCTGTTTTTATGATAGCGCGTCCTAAAGGTTGTAGTGTAATAGCCTCAGTAATATTTGCACGAAGATCCATTCCGGCGGAAGCATGGGTTTCATAATTTGGAAGTTCGTGGTTAGATCTGTTGATGATTTTTATTTGCATTGGTATCGTATATCTAAAAATATTATTTCTTTAAAAATAGCTGTTTTAATTTTTCATTTTCTAAATTATAAAGGATTCCTAAGAATAGGGCTAACAAAATGCTTCCCGCAACTAAATTACGCTCAAAAACGTAAAACGAAAGTATAGAAAATAGGATAGAAATAGATAAGTAAAATCCAATTTTTCGGAGGTTATAGGGGATAGGATATTGTTTTTTTCCGATGTAATAGGACAAAACCATCATAGTGCCATAAGCCAATAAGGTGGCAAAGGAGGACGCAACATAGCCAAAATGTGGAATTCCAAAATAATTGATAAGCAGCGTAATTATCGCTCCAATAACCGAAATAAAAGCCCCATAGCGTGTTTTATCAGTTACTTTGTACCACACAGATAAGTTATGGTAAATACCCAGAAAAAAGCTAGCTAAAATTAGAATTGGAACAACTGGCATAGCTTCCCAATAAGCGTCATTTTTTATAATTAACACTTTTAGAACATCCGCAAATACAATAACAGCGAGTAGTATGGTACTTCCTAAAATCACAAAGTAATTGGTAATTTGGGCATACGCTTTTTGTGGATTTTCAGAATTAGAATGGCTAAAGAAAAAGGGTTCAATACCCAACCTAAAACCTGTGGCGAAAAGGGTCATAAAAACTGCTAATTTATAACAAGCAGCGTACTTTCCTATTTCTGATTCGGCAATATCCTCTGGCAATAGGTGTTGCAACAAAATACGGTCGAAAACTTCATTTATGGTAAATGCAATGCCAGCAATTAAAATTGGCCAAGCATATTTCATCATTTTTTTCCATAGCGCTACATCAAAATAATACTTATTCTTAAAATAAAGCTCGAGCATTAATATAAGGGTAATACCACTCGCAATTAAGTTGGATATAAATATGTACGATATTTGAAAATCTGGCTTGTAAATGCTATTAAACGTACTTTCTGGGTTGTTTGCAACTATTTCTGGGAGATAGATTAACAAGAAAACATTTAAACCTAAGTTGATCGTTACGTTGGCAATTTTTATAATGGCATAACGCATAGATTTATCCGTGGCTCTCAACCAGGAAAATGGAATAATTACCAAAGCATCTAAAGCCAAAATATAAATGGCATACGCTATGTATTTTACATCAATACCACTCCAACTGGCTAATGAATTTTGAAACACTAATGCAAAAACAAAAAATAGAACGGTGGAGGCAATAATGGAAATAAGTGATGTAGAAATAACTTTATTTTTATCCTCCGCTTTATAGAAAAACCTAAAAAAAGTAGTTTCCATGCCATAAGCTAAAACCACGTTAAAAATGGCAAACCAAGCGAAAATCACAGAAACCTCACCGTATAATGCGGGATTTGGCATCACCTTAGTGTAAATAGGCACTAATATAAAAGACAACATTCTAGGCAAAACTGTCGCTAGACCGTAAACAAAAGTTTGCTTAAAAAGTTTTTTTAATGGGTTCAACCGTTGAAAATTAGGCCATAAAAGTAGTTATTATAAGCCTGTTAACAAAGTTAGTTTATAGGTTTGCTCGAATAAATTAAAGCTTACTTTTCTTTGATGCCAATAATCTTAGTAAATTTTAACTTATCGCTGTTATATTCGGTATAAGAGACAACAGCTTCGTCGTCTGCCAGCTCAAATGGAAAGTCTATTTCTTTTGCTTTATTCGGCATAGGCGGTTGATTGCCCACTTCCTTTCTGGGGTCTGCGTGCATGATGATGTCTGGCTTCTGAAATTTTTGATCAGTATATTTTGCCATAACATATTGCTTATCATCAGTGCTTTTTAAAGTTGCTGTACTTATTCTTCCTCTAAAATAAATCTCCTTGAAGGTGATATCCTCTTTTTTAAATTCACTAATAGGTATTTTTATTTCAATTCCAGAATCACTGTCTTCTTTACCACCTGCCCATTTTTGAATTGATGCTTCCTGTAGGACAAAAGGCGGTTGGGTTTGCATTTTTTTTTGCGAAGCGCAACTTACTAATCCGACCAAAGATAAAATGACAATATAAAGTGACTTTTTCATTATTTTTTTTTATGGTTCTTAGTATTAACAATTCAAAAGTAATGCCAAATTATTTTATGGCAAAAGTTTAAAGAACTATTTATCGAATATGACACAACCAATACTTAAGATTTTTATAGCATTTTTTCGCTTATAGCTGCACCGTCATCTGCTAATTTCATTTTTTTCATGGCTGATAAAGTTATCATAAATGCGATAAATAAAAAGAGCGCTGCTAAAGCGAAAGGCGCTCCAGGGAAATAGATATTTTGATTAGGGCGAATAAAGAAATAAAAGACAGATGAAAAAGTGAGCTGCCCTAAAATAGCGGTAATACTTAATAAACTGGTAATTGCACCTTGTAAATTTCCTTGCTCTTTTTCTGATACTTGGTTAGATATTACACCTTGAACCGTGGGTCCGGCAATACCACCAAGTGCATATGGAACCAAAAAAGCGTACAACATCCAAGGTTCTGTAGCCAATGAAATTAAAAACATACCGATTGTCCAAAAGAGAAATCCAAAAGTAATTACTTTTCTTTTTCCAAATTTTTTAACTACGACACCTACCAAAAAACCTTGAACTATAGCCACTAATAAGCCTACAACCATGAGTGAAATACCGATTTGTTTTGGATTCCAATTGAACTTCTCAATTCCGTAATACGACCAAACAGAGGGTAAAGATTGCCCTGCTAAATTTGCTAAAAAGAAAGCCAAAATCAACAATAAAACCCCTTTGTAGTTTCTAAAACTAACTAAAGAAACTCCAGGAATCATTTTAAGCAATTGCATTGGTCTTCTGTTTTTAACAGATAAGGATTCGGGCACGAAAAACATACCAAACAAAAAGTTGGCAAAAGTCAAGGCCGCAGCAATATAAAATGGTAGTCGTATATCAATGTTCCCAAAATAACCACCAATGCCAGGCCCTATGATAAACCCTAATCCGAAAGCGGCACCTATGAGTCCAAAATTTTTAGCTTTATTTTCTTTGGTGCTTACATCTGCAATATAGGCTGAGGCCACCGTGAAGCTTGCTCCTGTAATGCCCGCTAAAAACCGACCTAAAAAAAGCCACGCAATCGTTGGTGCCCAGGCGTGAAGCAGATAATCGATAGTCAGCCCAAAAAGTGCCATTAAAAGAATAGGTCTTCTGCCATATTGGTCTGATATTTCTCCTAAAACAGGAGAAAACAAAAATTGCATTCCCGCGTAGGCAGTAGTAAGCCACATTCCGTAAATAACGGCGGTATGTGTGCCTTCCCCAGTAAGTTGCATAATTAATTCAGGGATAATAGGTAGAATAATACCTATGCCAATAACGTCAACTAAAATGGTAATGAAAATAAAAAGTAGTGCGGTTTTGCTCGATTTCATAATGAGGACAAAAGTCGGATAAAAAAGGAAACTTATGGTTTTAAATTAAAAGTTTGATAAAAAATAAAAAACCCGCTAAAAGCGAGCTTTAAATTTATTTTAGTGCTTTTTACTTTCGTCCATAAGAAATACTAAATAACTTAATAATGATTAGTATTTGAGCGTTTCTAACATTTAAATTTTTCTTTTTTGAAGAATGATAATTGAAATACTATAAATAACCACAATAGCTATTGGAATATAAATAAACCTCTCTTCTGGGAATAAATACCAAAGTAATAAAATAGATACTGTTCTAGTTATGGTGTGAAATAACCCAATCCAATGGTCAATGATCCAGCTTAAAGGAAGCCACATGAGGCCTGTCAATATGCCAACTGTTAAAGGGAGAGAGGTATAATCTTCCATAAAAATGGAATTGCTATGGCATATACTAAAATGGCTTGAGCAACTGTGTAAAAAAACAACTTGTCAAATGTATTTTTAGTTTTGTCAAGATAATTCTCGCCTGTGAATTTCGAAATTCCCATCGCTAAATAAACTATTGATCCTGTTGCGATAAATAAAACCCAAACACTGGTTCTTTCCTGAAAACATATTCCCGAAATAGCTACAGTTAGCCAGGCTATTAAGCCCGCAATGGGTGAGGCTAAAAGTTTTCTTTTTTTAAATTCTTCCTTTTGGGTTTCTAGTGTTGGGTGAATAGTTGTCATAGTTGTTAAATATTATGAAAAAAATTTATAATTATGTTTCTTTAAGCTGAGTACTCATTTTGTCTAAATTTTAATTTGATTCTTTTAATTCTTTTAAAACACTAAGCTCCTTTACTATCTGTTTATAAATGAAGAAGCTTAAAAC
>JBGSQM010000120.1:0-3521 GCA_041738035.1 Cellulophaga sp. | reverse complement strand
TACCATCCTTGACATCAATCCCTATTTTTGAATTGCGCTCTAGGAAAATCTCACCTAAAAATACTGGTGCTTGATAATTACTTTTTCTGCCAACTTCTAGTCCCCAACCAGTAGCCGCTATATAGCCTTCATATTCCATGGCCTCCTTTAAGATAGGAACAGCAATTTCGCCGGCCATAGAACCACCTGTAACAGCGTTCATGGCTAAGCTTATACTAACATCGCTCACTGAAAACGCCCATTTTCCAGCCGTACCATCACCTTTGTTCAAAACATTTTCACCATAAAAAGTACCTGAAACGCCCTGGCTATCGATAATCAAATGTTCTGCGCCAAATTGTACACGACCATCTGAAGTTTTAGTATTTTCAATACCTTTCGGGAGCGTAATACTTATTTCTTTTGCATAAAAGCCGCGCCATAATTTGCGGGTTGCATTATTGTAAAGAGATTTGTACTCTTCAGGAAACTTTATACCAGAAGCATTTTTGGTATCACTTAAGTCGAGGACTGCCCTTTGTACATTAAAGCCCCATCCTTTAAGTCCCACTACTTCAAATTTGGGTAAGCTTACTTCCAATAGAATATCATTCCATCCGTTGGCTTGAACGCTAAAGCTGGTCCCGACATAACATTTGTTATTAACGACCCCTTCTTGATCTTTTAGGTATTTATTCTCAATCTTATCGCCACAGGTATAATTACCACCACTGGTAATCGGCAGCAATACCTGACGCGAAATCCGTAGGTCTCCTTCTAAGCCAATACCTTTTAGACCCGCACAGTCGAATTCTATATACGATTGGTCACCAAAAACTCCTGTTTCAAGATTGATACCTCCTTTCAAGGTCAAGAGCCAATTATCGCCTTGCATAGGAATCGCTTGATCGCCTAACAACACCAATTTCATATCGCCCAACAATGCCCCGTCATGGGATAGTTTAATGCCTTCTGCGCCAAAATAAAGTTCTCGTTGTGGTTCTCCATTGGGCCCTTTTTGTGGAATGCTTAGTTTACCCCAGGCTTTAAATTCGGCATATTGGGGGGTGAATTTTACTTCTACAATCGCTAATTCAACGCTATTTTGAGAGGTAGAGTCTTTTTTACGCAAGCCTACGGGTAATTCTAGTAGTTCTTTACCTGTGATAATATCCACAAAATTGCCTAATTTTTTTAGTTGGTCAAATGCTTTTTTGGCTTGAGCTACTAAGGTGTCTACTTTCGGGTTTTTGCTGAAATTAGCTGCGATATATTCCTCCGTAAATTCGGGTTTTCTAAGGGCCATTGGGATGTTGAAACCCGGCTGTAAGGCAGCCAAGTTTTGATTTTCTTGTAAGCTTGGAAAAGTCCTATGCTTCTTTGCTGTTTCTAAGGGCGAATTATTTACATCAATAATTGTTCTCTTGAGGCGGTGCGCTGAGCTTGCCGAAGTGGGACTTCCCATAGACATGGCCGCACTCGTAGTAGCTGAGCTTCTCGAGTACACCTTATTTAATTGCTGTAAATAGGTTAACTGGCTAGTATCTGTTTTTTTAACTTTTACCGAATCGGTTGGTGTTGTAGAATTAGTGTTTGACATCACCCTTAACCCCCCTTCTACACTTCGACTTACTTCGGCTTCGCTTAGCACAGGACGCTCAGTACCAGAGGTGGAATGCTTAGCGTGTATTGTTGTGCTAAGCAGAAAGCTCCACAGTAGTGAAATTATATATATATATATTTTAGTCATAATTTTTGGTTATGATTGCTGTTCATTAAGTCCACTATTTTATCTTCTAGAGCTAGTAAAACACTAAACAGTTGTTTGTTTATTTCATTATTCGTGAAGCGTATAAATTGCACGCCTTTTGTTTCTAAAACGTTTTGGCGTTTACAATCATAATCATATTTGTTGTCGTGGCTACTGCCATCTATTTCTATAGCGAGCTGTATTTCATGACAATAAAAATCTACTATAAATTCATTGATGGGTACTTGCCTATGAAATTGTACCCCTAATGCTTTCCCTTTTATTTTTTGCCAAAGCAAAACTTCAGATAAGGTGCTATTAGTACGCAACTGTCTAGCATACCCTTTTAGCTTAGGGTTATAGGGTATTATGTTGTTGCGTTTTTTTGTCATCGATATTTTTCCACTAACACTTGTCCCCTTGAGGGGACTATAGGGGTGTTGGCGTTATGTTTATTAATTGCTACTCATTTTTACGTACTAGTTGTATTCAGCATTTTACATCCCCCGCCCTGCGGGCACCCCCTTGTAAGGGGGAATTGTTTTGTTTCTATTTTTTTAGTTCATTTTAGTTTTTCAGCTTTGTTTGTACCTTAGCTGTCCTCAAAGTCGGGAGACTTAGCCGAGCGGGAGGTTATTTTTTTATACCATTCATTAGGATCTTTGATAATCATATAAAGTGATCCAATGATCATAAATAATCCTATTAAAGTAAGTATGAACCCAAGCAAAAAATGGTTGTAATGAAATATTATTGTATGTCCATTAAACTTTAAACCAGTTATCTTTTTTTTATCGTTATTATAAAAGAACTTCAATTCTGGAGATTCTTTTTTTATCTTGTCAAAGGCGTGTTTTAAATTCTCGGTATTTAACACCCTTTGTCGCAGTCCAGGCTTGCCATAGTTGTCTAAAAAATCAAGCCAAGCATTATAATCAAGCCTATCATTTACTGTTTTATCAATAGTTTTGATTTCTAAAATAAATTGAGGCCCTGACATTGACGATTCTATTTCTGTTACACTTAAATCATATTTATAATCTTGGAAATAACTTTCATCGGTACTGAAGTAAAGGCTTAAATACATTATCCCAGTCAATAGAGGAATAATCCCCATAAACAAGTAGATAGGAATACGACCTGCCCAATATTTGGGATATAATGATTTGCTTGCCTTTTTTTCTTTCATGTGACTAAACTATAACATTCATATTTTCATCATCCTCAGAAATCAAGGGATTAGGTAATGGTTTGTCTATATTATAATAAACCCTTTCAGGTACGTTTATTTCTCCATTTTTATAAAACGTTCCTTTTATGGCATTGCCGTTTAATAGTATTTCTCCTTTAAAAATTAATTCAATATTTTCTCCATAGTAATAGTTCCAAATCATTTCTATTTGTTTATTCTCGAATAACGAATAATTTCCAATTGAAACAGGGTCGTTTCCTTTTTCTATTATTTTTCTCAAATTCTCAAGTTTCATAGCTCTATTGGTAACGGATATGTTTCCAAAAAAATAATTTGGGTTATTTCTGTCATAGTCCGATGCGAACTGTGTTACTTTTTTATTATCATATATATATAAATATGTATTTATTAAAGACTTATTGTAACCTCCTTGTACATCATTTTCAGTGATTACTTCTATCGGTACTATTGTGCGATATTCTTTGCCTATTATATTTATTTTCATTTATACTTCCATTTAGTTGTCCAATCCATATCATTTAAATTAACGCTATTTAAATTCAAGTTACTTCCATCTTTAAATTTTACTGTTGTAATACC
>JBGSQM010000104.1:0-12980 GCA_041738035.1 Cellulophaga sp. | reverse complement strand
TTTATTTTTAGAGGTGCTTTAGACGTTAGGGCTACCAAAATTAATGAAGAAATGAAAATGGCGGCTGTTAAAGCTTTGGCGGATTTAGCGAAGCAAGCCGTTCCTGAGCAAGTAAATATTGCTTATGGCGAAACCAGGCTTACCTTTGGCAAAGAATACATCATTCCAAAACCTTTTGATCCTAGGCTTATTGCCGAAATTCCACCTGCGGTAGCCAAAGCGGCCATGGCAAGTGGTGTGGCTAAAAATCCGATTGAAGATTGGGATAAATACAGAGACGAACTTTTACAACGTTTAGGAAACGATAATAAAATTGTTCGTTTATTGCACAATAGGGCTAAAATGAATCCTAAGAAGGTTGTTTTTGCCGAAGCAGAGCATTTAGATGTACTAAAAGCGGCACAGATTGCTTACGAAGAAGGTATTGCGACGCCTATTTTACTAGGAAATAAAGAGATTATTATAGAACTCAAAAAGGAGTTGGAGTTTGATGCGGATATTCTAATTTTAGATCCTAAGGATAAAGAATCTTTAACCAAAAGAGAACAGTATGCTGCTAAATTTTGGGAAAATAGAAGAAGAAGCGGTGTAACCCTTTATGGTGCAAAATCGAAAATGCGGGAACGTAACTATTTTGGAGCTATGATGGTTTTAGAAGGCGATGCCGACGGAATGATTTCAGGATATTCAAGAGCCTACCCCACTGTTGTAAAACCTATTTTTGAAGTAATTGGTAGGGCCGCAAACGTAAAAAAAGTAGCGACAGTAAATATTATGATTACCGAACGTGGTCCCTTATTTCTAGCGGATACCTCTATAAATATAGAACCTACGGCATCAGAACTTGCTGAAATAGCTAAAATGACGGCGAACGTGGCCACCACTTTTGGATTTGATCCTGTAATGGCGATGTTATCTTATGCCAATTATGGTTCTTCAAACCATCCAGATGCAACCAAAGTGCGTGAGGCGGTAAAAATTTTACACGAAACAGCCCCAGAATTAGTAGTTGATGGGGAAGTTCAAATGGACTTTGCCCTAAACAAAGAACTGCATCAAAGTAAATTCCCTTTCTCTAAATTAGCTGGAAAAAAGGTAAATACCTTAATTTTTCCAAACCTTGAGTCTGCGAATATTACCTATAAATTATTGAAGGAATTGAATAAAGCAGATAGTATAGGTCCCATTATGTTGGGCTTAAGAAAATCTGTTCATATTCTTCAATTAGGGGCAGGCGTTGATGAAATGGTAAACATGGTCGCCATTGCAGTGATAGATGCTCAGGAAAGAGAAAAACGAAAAAAAGCCAAGGAATAAAATAGTGGATTAGTGAGCTACTGAGTTAGTAATTAGTGTTAAGTTTTAAGAGAATAGAAAAAAGGAGCCAAGAGTCAAGAGAATAGAAAAAAGAGAATAGAAAAAAGAAAAACTGGCGGTTAAGTGGATTTGATGTTAAAAACCAATGGGTAATGACTTGAAATTATAAATTTTTTTCTCCGTGAATAAACTTAAAACTTTAAACCCGAAACTTTTTTAAACACAGAAACCAAAAACCCAACACTATCATGATCGATCATTTAAAAGGAAAATTAGTAGAAAAAAACCCGACACATGTAGTTATTGAATGTGGTGGGGTGGGGTATTTTGTGAACATATCATTACATACTTTCTCTAAAATTTTAGATGCAGAAAATATTAGTCTTTTTACCCACCTTCAAGTGAAGGAAGATTCTCATACCCTTTTTGGGTTTTTCGAGAAATCAGAAAGAGAAATTTTTAGACTTTTACTCTCCGTTTCAGGCATAGGTGCAAGCATCGCCAGAACCATGCTTTCCTCAATGGCGCCCATGCAGGTTAGAGATGCCATTGCCAGTGGTAATGTAGTTTCTATACAAGCAATAAAAGGGATCGGAGCTAAAACTGCACAACGTGTTATTTTGGATCTAAAAGATAAAATTTTAAAAATTTACGATATTGATGAAGTTTCAGCCATTTCAAACAATACAAATAAAGATGAAGCGTTATCTGCTTTAGAAGTTCTTGGTTTTGTGCGTAAACAATCGGAAAGGATTGTGGACAAAATTCTAAGCCAAGATGCTTCGTTAAGCGTGGAAGCCATTATAAAGCTTTCGCTGAAAAATTTGTAAAAAGTTTGAAAAAAAGGGCAAAACCAATCCTTAAATCTTTTAGATTTAAGCCACTACTCTTATGTATAGTTTTTTTCGGAGTTTCGCAGGTCGCCATGGCTCAAGAAACGACCGAAAAAGAAACAGATACTTTACAAAAGGGGATTGCCTTAGGCAAAATTCAATTAAAAGACCCTAAAAGTATTGTTGCTAAATATACCTATGACCCTCAATTAGATCGATATATTTATTCAGAGTCTGTGGGTGATTTTGATATTAGTTACCCCATTATATTAACCTCCGAACAATACCAAGCCCTTGTCCGAAAAGAAAATATGAATTCTTATTTTAAAGATAAGATTGATGCCTATTCTGGCAAAAAAGAAGGAAGTGAAGAAGCTAGAAAAAATTTACTCCCTAATTTTTACGTCAATAACAATTTTTTTGAATCGGTTTTTGGTGGCAATACCATTGAGGTAATCCCACAAGGTTCTGTTGCCATGGATTTAGGGGTAATATGGCAAAAGAATGATAATCCTGCTTTATCTCCAAGAAACAGACAAAATTTAGCCTTTGATTTTGACCAACAAATACGATTAAGTATGTTGGGTAAAATAGGGGAACGCTTGCAGGTAAATGCCAATTACGATACAGAAGCTACCTTCGATTTTCAAAATATTGTCAAGTTAGATTATACTCCGACCGAAGATGATATTATTCAGAAGATTGAAGTTGGTAACGTAAATATGCCTTTAAATAGCTCCTTAATTCAAGGGGCTCAAAGTCTTTTTGGCGTTAAAACACAATTACAATTTGGAAAAACTAGAGTAACTGCCGTTTTTTCTGATCAGCAATCTCAGAACAATACGGTGGTAGCGCAAGGAGGCGGAACTATTAATGATTTTTCGATTACTGCATTAGACTACGAGGAAGATAAGCACTTTTTTTTATCACAGTATTTCAGAGATAATTATGATGAAGCTTTGGTAAGTTATCCTTACCGAAACACAATGGTTCAAATTACCCGTATTGAAGTTTGGGTAACCAACAGAAGTCAACAAACCCTTAATGTTCGTAACGTAGTGGCTATTCAGGATTTGGGGGAATCGGTATTAGAAAAAACAAGAATAGGGCGTTTAAATGGAGCCCCTTCTGGGTTTTTTAATTCGTCTAGTGCTGGTGATTTACCAAGAAATGGGGCAAACGATTTTGATCCCAATTTAATAGACAATGGTGGGGCGTTAACCTCACAAATTAGAGATATTGCAACGGTTCAATCTGGGTTTAACGTGCCCAGCTTTCAGATAAATGAAGGTTTTGATTATGCCATTTTAGAAAATGCCCGCAAATTAGAAGAAGTACGAGATTTTCAATTCGATCAGCAGTTAGGGTATATTTCTTTAAACCAAAGATTGAGTAATGATGAGGTTTTAGCTGTTGCATATCAATACACCTATAGAGGGCAAGTGTATCAGGTAGGTGAATTTGCCAACGGTGGCATCGAAGCAACAACAGTTGCGGGTGGCGTAAACCCCATTGTAAATAATAATACCCTGATTTTAAAATTATTAAAGAGTAATATCACCAATGTTTCTGATCCTATTTGGGATTTAATGATGAAAAACATTTATGCCACGGGAGCATTTAGATTAAGTCAAGAAGATTTTAGAATGAATATTTTATATTCAGATCCTACGCCAAGAAACTACGTGACCAAGGTTAATGATATTGGTTGGCCCGCGAATTTAGAGGAACGTATTTTATTGGATGTTTTTAATTTAGATCGATTAAATATTTATAATGACATTCAACCTGGAGGTGATGGTTTTTTTGATTTTATACCGGGTATCACCGTTGATACCCAAAATGGTAGAATTATATTTACCAAAGTAGAACCTTTTGGTGAGTTTCTTTTTGAAACTTTAGGAGGCGGCGTTTATGATGTCGCAAATGATCAAGGCTATAACGACAATCAAAAAAAGTACGTTTATCGAAATATGTATGCCTTAACCAAAGCCGCTGCTTTAGAAGATGCAGACAAAAACAAATTCTTTTTAAAAGGACGCTATAAATCCGAAGGTAATAACGGCATTCCTATTGGGGCATTTAACGTACCAAGAGGCTCTGTGCGCGTTACTGCTGGTGGTCGCCAATTACAAGAAGGTATAGATTATACCGTAAACTATATGGCGGGTACGGTACAAATAACCGATCCGTCTTTACAAGCTTCAAACACACCAATTAATATATCTGTTGAAAATACTGCGGTTTTTGGTCAACAAGCGAGAAGGTTTACTGGGGTTAATGTAGAACATCAAATCAATGAAAATTTTGTATTAGGCGGTACTTTATTAAATTTAAATGAAAGGCCCCAAACACAAAAAGCAAATTATGGTTTAGAACCAGTAAATAATACCATTTTTGGTTTAAATGGTAATTTTTCTGCTGAAATTCCATTTTTAACCCGACTAGCGAATAAGTTACCCAATATAGATACCGATGTACCCTCAAACTTATCTGTACGTGGCGAAGTTGCTTTTCTAAGTCCTGGTACACCAAAGAATGATGATTTTAACGGCGAAACAACTACTTATTTGGATGATTTTGAAGGGGCTCAATCTTTAATAGATATTCGCGCTTCTTTAGGCTGGTCTTTAGCGAGTACGCCTTTGGAGTTTGCTGCTGGAGGTCAATTATCGGGTACATCACCTCAAGATCCTGCTAACTTAGAAAATGGTTTTGGTCGTGCAAAAATGGCTTGGTATTCCATAGATCCTATATTTTATACCAATCAGCGTCCGTCAGACATATCTGATGATGATATTTCAAAAAATGAAACGAGACGTGTTTTTATTGATGAGGTGTTCCCAGAAACCGACCAAGCTCAAGGGCAAACCAGAGTGCAAACTACCTTAGATCTAGTCTATTACCCTAATGCCAAAGGACCTTATAATAACAGTCCCGACTTTACCACACAACAAGCTTCTGAAAAATGGGGTGGAATGATGCGCTCTTTGAGCAGCACAAATTTTGAGCAAGCCAATGTGGAGTTTGTACAATTTTGGGTACTAGATCCTTATGTGGATGGTGCCGCCACAAGTTCAGGAGAATTGGTGTTTAACCTGGGGAATATCTCAGAAGATATTTTAAAAGACGGTCGTAAGCAATACGAAAACGGATTGCCTGGAGTGCAAAGTAATGATTTGGTAGCAAGAACATCATGGGGAGAAGTGCCAGCGACACAATCTTTAGTTTATGCTTTTGACGTTAATGAAAGTAACCGAGCCTTGCAAGATATTGGTTTTGATGGTTTGAACGATGCCGATGAAGCCTTAATTTATAGTAATAATTCTGGTCCAGATCCTGCTTTAGACAATTATCAATATTTCTTAAACAGAGAAGGCGGTATTTTAGAACGGTATTATGACTTTAATAATCCAGAAGGCAATTCTCCTGTTGAGGTAAATAACACCAATAGGGGTTCAACTACCCTTCCAGATGTAGAAGATATTGACCGTGATTTAACCATGAATACCATCAATAGTTATTACGAATACCGGATTGCTATTAAGCCAAATACAACTATTAATGATAGATATGTAACCGATATCAGGGAAGGCGAAATATCAGGAAAACCAGATGTTCCTAATGGTTCCGAAATTAGGTATCGTTGGATTCAGTATAAAATTCCTTTAAGCGATTTTTCGAATGCTGTTGGGGGCATAGCAGATTTTAGATCTATTAGTTTTTTAAGAATGTATTTAACAGGATTTTCTAGTGATGTAGCCCTGCGTTTTGCTACCTTAGATTTAGTGCGTGGCGATTGGAGAACCTACCTCAGAACCTTGCAACCTGGCATCGACGATAACCCAGCAGATGATGGAACATTTATCGATGTAAATACGGTCAACATCATCGAAAACGAAAATAGAACACCTATTCCTTATAAATTGCCTCCTGGTGTAATTCGTGAGCAGCTAAACAATAACAATACCTTAATCCGCCAAAACGAACAATCTTTATCCTTTGTAGTTGAAAATTTAGAACCGCAAGATTCTAGAGGGGTTTTTAAAAACATTAATATTGACGTTCGGCAGTATAAAAAATTAAGAATGTTTTTGCATGCTGAGGAAATTATAGATTCAGATTATCTTGATGGAGATGTACCATTAGTAGGGTTTTTAAGAATAGGAACCGATTTTTCCCAAAATTTTTATCAGATTGAAGTTCCTTTATCATTTACCCCTTTTGGGGCTACTTTAGAAGAAGAGATTTGGCCAGAATTAAATGAATTAGTCATAGATTTAGAGGATTTGAGTAAAGTAAAATCATTCGGAATTGCAAATCAAACTTTAAATCAAATAAATTATTATGATATTATTGGTGGAGAGGTTATTCCAGTAACAGAATTTTCTCCCAGAACGCTGGGCGTGATGAGAATTGGTATTAGAGGTAATCCATCGCTGGGCACACTTAGAAGTATGATGGTCGGTGTAAAAAACATTGATACACAACCAGCAAGAGGCGAGATTTGGTTTAACGAGTTGCGTTTAGCTGGTTTAGATAATAATGGCGGTTGGGCTGCGGTAGCTGCTGTAGATTTAAATATGGCCGATTTTGCCGATGTTTCTGCCACAGGGAGTAAAAGTACATCAGGATTTGGTGCCATTGATCAAATGCCAAATGAGAGAGCTCGTCAAGATGGTGTCTCGTACGATGTGGTTACGAACATTAATATGGGGCAATTACTTCCTAAAAAATGGGGCATACAATTACCTTTTAATTATGGAATTTCAGAGCAAATGATAACTCCAGAGTTTGATCCTGTTTATGACGATTTAAAATTAAAGGATCGTATTGCTGCAGAAACTACACAAGAAGGCAGAGACCAAGTACTAGAGCAGGCAGAAGATTATACCAAAAGAACAAGCATTAACTTAATAGGTGTTCGTAAAAATAGAGGCGAAGAGGCAGAAGAAAATTTTTATGATATAGAGAATTTCACTTTTAATTATTCGTATAACGAAACAAACCATCGCGATTTTGAGATTGCCAATCTTGAAGAGCAAAATGTAACCACGGGTTTTGTGTATAATCATAGCTTTAAGCCGGTTACAGTCGCTCCTTTTGCCAAGAAAGATTCGCTATTTACTGGAGCTTATTGGAAATGGTTAAAAGAGCTAAACCTAAATTTGTTACCTACCACGGTGACCATAAATTCTAATATCAATCGGAGCTTTAACCAACAGCGTTTTAGAGATGTTTTAGAACCAGGCGTTGATGCCTTGGCCTTACCGCTACTACAACAACGCAATTATTTGTTTAATTGGCAATACGCTCTGAATTACACTTTAACCAAATCATTGCGATTAAATTTACAAGCGTCAAACAATAATATAGTTCGTAATTATTTTAATCAGGGCGATAATCCCTCATCTTTAATTAATCAAGAGTTAGAAATTTGGGATGGTTTTTGGGATATCGGAGAACCCAATAGGCATGCACAGCAGTTACAGTTAAACTACGAGCTACCTTTTAAACTCATTCCAGTATTAGATTTTATAAACGCGCAATACGTTTACACCAGTAATTTTGATTGGCAACGGGGTGGCGATGCTTTAATTGAAGTTGCTGGGGAGAATATAAATACGGTTCAGAACTCTCACAGGCATGCTTTAACCTCAAACATGAACATGCAAAAGTTGTATGATTTGGTGGGACTCAAAAAAGTAAAAAGTAATGCTAAAGCTCCTGCTGCCAACGCAAAAACCCAAGATAAAAAAGATGCGCCAGAGAAAACAAGTGCCGTATTCAACACTTTTGTGGATGTGATAACTATGGTAAAGCGATTAAATATAGCCTACGAACAAACGAGCGGTACTGCTTTGCCTGGCTATACAGAAACCATTGGTTTTTTGGGTACTGCAAGACCAACACTAGGCTTTGTTTTTGGCAGCCAACAAGCAGATGTGCGTTTTGAAGCCGCAAAAAGAGGATGGCTTACCACCTTTCCAGATTTTAACGAGCAGTTTGTGCAAAATGTAAATAAACGTTTAAATATTACCGCAACCGCGCAGCCAGTAAAAGAACTAACTATTGATCTTATTGCCACCAGACAATTTGAAAATAGATACGAAGAAAGTTTTAGAATAGATGAAATTGGAACTAATGATTATTTATATAATAATTTATTAGGGAACGATTTTGGGAATTTTAGCATCTCAACTGCGATGTTGGGTACTGTTTTTAATAAAAGTGATGAATTTACGTCTGAAACTTTTGAAACTTTCAAACAAAACAGAATTACCATAGCCAACAGGCTTCTTGAGGACAGAGGTCAAACTGCCGGACCTACAGATGCAGATGGTTTTCCACAGCAATATGGAAAAACCAATCAAGAAGTATTGTTGCCTGCATTTTTTGCAGCCTATACAGGACAAGGCGTTGACCGCGTAAATTTAGATGCTTTTAGAGATATTCCCATCCCCAACTGGACGGTAAAATATACGGGATTGATGAATAACAAATGGTTTAAGAAAAATTTTAAACGTTTCTCTATCAACCATGGGTACAGAGCGGGTTATAGCATCAATTCGTTTCAAACCAATTTGGAAAAAGTGCAGTTAATTAATGAGGGACTTCCTGCAGTTAATGCGGAAACTTTAAACATTCTACCCGATAAAATAATTAGTAACGTAGTGCTTACTGACGAGTTTAATCCTTTGGTAAAAGTAGATTTTGAAATGAAAAACTCCATGAGTGTTATAGGAGAAATTCGCACGAGTAGAACACTATCCTTAAGTTTCGATAATAGTTTGTTGACCGAAATTAATGGAAAAGATTATACCGTGGGCATTGGGTATCGTTTTAAAGATGTACAAATGGTGACCAATATTGGCGGTGAAAAAACACGATTAAAAGGCGATTTAAATATAAAGCTCGATGCTACTTTAAGAGATAACATAACTTTTATTAGAAATTTGGACCTAGAAAATAACCAGATAACCTCTGGGCAAAACCTACTTAATGTTAAATTTGGTGTGGATTATGCACTAAATAAAAACGTAAACGCTTTGTTTTTCTATGATCATTCTTTCTCCCAATTTGCAGTTTCTACGGCATTCCCTCAAACCACAATCAATACTGGTTTTACTATTCGATATAATTTTGGGAATTAATGACTAGGTGAAGTTTTTTTATTTTAAGCTTATGTTTTTATAAGGTTTATAAATTTATAAGGGCGTTTTTCTAATTCCTAAACTCATAACGCTCTAAAAGATTGAAATTACACCTTTCTAATAAAGCTTATGTTTTTACAGGGTTTATGAGTGTATTAGGAAATTTTTCTAAGGTTTAAACTCAATATACTCAAAAAATTAAAATCATACTTTTCTAATAAGGGCTTTAGGTTTCTTAGATTAATACCATTTACTATTTTAAATTACTGTAATAAAATGCTTCTTTTCCCTTTCTATTTCAAATTAAAAAAAAACCGTAGTTAAGGCGATGCTTTGTTTTTCAATATCCTAATAAAGAAAAAATCCATCATTTTCTTTTGTAGTAATTTCAAACAATCCCTGGTATAAGAACTTTATTTTGAAGGATTTTTCATAAACTCTTAAACTTCTGAAACTAATAAAAATTGAAATCATACTTTTTTTGAATTCCTAACATTAATATTTTACATTTGTTTTATAAATGAAAAGAAAAAAGTATTATGAATATTCCATCAGAATTAAAATACACTAAAGATCACGAATGGGTTAAAATTGAAGGTGATACCGCTACAGTGGGTATAACAGATTTTGCACAAGGGGAATTGGGTGACATTGTTTATGTAGAAGTAGAAACTTTGGATGAAACATTAGGTAAAGATGAAGTTTTCGGAACCGTTGAAGCGGTAAAAACCGTTTCAGATTTATTTTTACCTCTTTCTGGCGAAATTATTGAATTCAATGGAGGTTTAGAAGATAGTCCTGAAGATGTAAACTCAGACCCGTACGGAAAAGGTTGGATGATAAAAATTAAAATTAGTGATCCTTCAGAAATAGATTCACTTTTGAGTGAAGCCGATTACAAAGCATTGGTAGGTGCATAGAAAATACATTTATACAATTTTATTTATAAGCTGGATGGTGTTGGTGACATCGCTCAGCTTATTTTCATTAAGCGGTTTAAATTCCATCACAAGTGGCATAAAAATTCCGCACTTAGATAAAATTGTTCATTTAACTTTTTATTTTTTTGCTACTTTATTGGGAAGTCTCTCCATAAAAGAATTTAAACCAAATAAGAGTCTAAATCAAATAGCAAACTACCTATTGCTTTTTTCAATAGTTTATGGTATGATTATTGAAGTATTGCAACATAGTTTTACTGAAAATAGGCACGGCGATTTTTTTGATATTTTCGCCAATTCCTTAGGCGCTTTGTTAGGATGGTTGGTTTTAAAACATGCCATTTTTAAAAGATTTTTTTAAAAATCGAAAAAATATTGTCTTAATTATAAATAAATATTTAAATTAGCTCTTATTAAATTTTTGAATTATGGAATTAAAAAAGAATCCAA
Source organism: Cellulophaga sp. (assembly GCA_041738035.1). Lineage (GTDB taxonomy): Bacteria > Bacteroidota > Bacteroidia > Flavobacteriales > Flavobacteriaceae > Cellulophaga. Next base: position 2,285 of record JBGSQM010000104.1, on the reverse strand, counting down.
AAGCGGATATTTCAAGAAATAGTAGTTTATTTTTTGTTGCTGGCCTGGCTGTAGTAATGTTTATTACTTGGCGAGCTTTAGAATATAAAAAATATGACGACCTAGTGAATTATGACATTTCTCAGAATATGGATGATTTACTAGATGAAGAAGTTCCAATGACGGAACAACTTAAAACACCACCACCACCACCACCACCACCAGCTCCTGAAATTATCGAGGTGGTAGAAGATGAGGCTGATGTTCCTGAAACGGTAATTAAAGATACCGAATCTAACGAGAATGAAGAGGTGGCCGAAATAAAAGATATTCAAGTGGCTGAGGTAGATGAGGATTTAGATATTCCCTTCTCTGTTATTGAAGATGTGCCTATTTTTCCAGGTTGCGAAAGCGAGAAAAGTAAAGGTGCAAAAGCCTTAAGAGATTGTTTTCAAGAAATGATGTTCAAACATATTAGCAAAAACTTTAGATATCCTGAAATTTCGCAAGAAATGGGAGTTCAAGGAAAAGTAAACGTGATGTTTGTGATTCAAAAAGATGGTAGTATTGGAAGCGTTAAAATGCGTGGTCCAGATAAAAATTTAGAAGCAGAAGCAGCAAGAATTATAGGTAAATTACCAAAAATGACCCCAGGAAAGCAAAGAGGTAGAGCGGTAAGAGTACCTTTCAGTATTCCAATTACTTTTAAATTACAATAAAAGATATTTTTAATATTTTTAAAATTATAACCCCAACGGCAAAGCCAAGGGGTTTTTTTGTGCTTTTTCTTTTGGTATGGTATAAATCCCGAACCTAGGATCGGGATTTATTTTTGGTACGTTTCTTGTATTTTAACATAACAGTAACAATATAAAATATGCTATTATGAGAAAAATTACAAAGATTACTGCAAAAGCCCACGGCAATGGGTTTAGCAGCGAAACGTCCCCCAAATGGGGTAAACAAGATGCAAATTTACGAAAAAACGGATTTCTTCACTTCCAAATCGGATTAATTGTAGCCATGCTTCTGGTTTATTTTGGATTGGAGTTTGCTTTTAGTAAAGTAGAACCAAAGGTTTTTAGCCAAAAAGAAAACGATCCTGAGTTGATGGAATTCCAGCCAGAGCGTTTTATAGTAGAACAGGAAAAAGTGGATAATAAACCAATTCAAAAATTAGTTAATCCTGAGGAATTTATTGTTAAGCCTGACGATTTTGAGGTACCAAAAGCATTAGAATTTAAAAATGAACCAGCTGAGTTCAATTCTCCGATTGGTGTTGACGATGTTAAATTTATAAAGGATATTCCTTAGGTGACCATTCCTTTTACAGCGCTAGAAGATGTACCTATTTTCCCTGGTTGTGAAAAAGTTGAAAAATTGGAACGTAAAGCTTGTTTTGAAGAAAAAATGCTAAAACATATTAGGAAAAACTTCAAATACCCAGAAGCAGCGATAGCAACAAATACCGAGGGTAAAGTTTTTGTAATGTTTACCATTGGAAAAGAGGGTTTTATTGAAGATATTCAATTACAAGGTCCTTCAAAAATTTTAGAGAATGAGGCTGCTCGAATTATTGATAAACTACCACAAATGACACCTGGGAGACAACATTTGCAGCCTGTGAAAGTGTCTTTTAGTATTCCTATCAATTTTCAATTACAATGAAGTGATTTAAACTTTTTGCTTTTTAACGAAAATTATAGATTTTTTGTTCTTTTGAAAGCTTTTTTTACGCGCATAGCATCGCTGCGGAAGCAAAAAAAGATAAATTTTTTAGCAAATGGAAAAAGTTTAAATCCCTTCAATACTAATAAATTAAATTTTTTCTGTGGCAAGAATAAATTTTATACTTTAGGAGCAATTATTTATAGAAAGAAAATCTTTTAATAGTTCTTTTTCTTTGCACAGATTTGTTTCGCGAAGTTTCACAGAGTTTTCAAGGAGATGCAAGGAGTAAGAAATAATGAATTTCGCGCATTAATTCATTTTCCAATTAATTGTTTATGTAAATGAGTAAGCAGCTCTTTACATAGCATTCACTAAAATCAAGATAGAATTTTTAACTCGTTATACTGAAAGTATAACGAGTTTTTTGTTAATCTATTCACCATAAATTAATAGTTAATCACGGTGATTATGGAAAATGAATTTTCTAATAATGTTTTTAATATTCAAGTGTCTAAAATATAACGTCTTAAATTACTAGTAGCGGTTCAAATTTTTTACTTTGTGTGTGAACACTTTAATTTTGGCAGTTATTGCGTTGGGTTAGGGAGTGAAGTCCAATTGTATTAGAAATAGAT
>JBGSQM010000075.1:0-10790 GCA_041738035.1 Cellulophaga sp. | reverse complement strand
GCAATATATTCTTTTTAAAAAATCAAGTTAAGTTGAGTTAATTTATGTTTATATTTTTTTTAAAAATGGCTACTAATTTTGAGTAGCCATTTTATTTTTTAAATGCTTTGACTCCAGCCATAATAGCAACTTCTAGTCTATTTACTTTTGGCACAATGGGACAAGAGTATTTTTTATTATAAGCACAATACGGATTATAGGCTTTGTTAAAATCAACTAAAATACTATCGCCATCAGGAATTTTTAAATCTAAATACCTACCACCGGTGTAAGTTTCTATTCCATTAGTAAAATCTGTAAAAGGAAGAAAAAGATGATTTTTATACTTTTCTACTGCAAAAAGTGAAAGATCTTGATAAATTTCTAACTGATAATCTGTTTTCCCAATTGAAAAATAGACCACGCCATATTTTAAATATTCTGACTCAGTATTGCTTGTCATTGGCATTAAAAAAGAGAGTGTCTCTGGCGTTTTAACTAGTTTTGCCATGATCCTAAAAGTGGTATCAGGTTCAAAAAAATCTAAACCTTCAAAATCTTTTCTATGCCTATCATAAAGTGGCGATGTTTCTGGATCTTTGAAATCAGCATTTATCTCATTTTGAAAAAGTAGAATATCAGTTAATGTTTCTGTTTTTCCTTGTATAACCACAACCGTCTCGTTATCGTGAAATTTCTTTTTTTCATTACATCCCAGGACTAAAAAAGCTAAAAAAAGCCATAAATACCTCATACCATATTCTTTATCACAAAATTACAATTTATAATTTTAGTTCATTTAGCTTTTGTTCGTACATTCGACACAAATTTTATTCTTATGAAATTTATCTCTTTTTTAGTATTAGTGGTATTGATATTCAGTATATTATCTTGTAACAGTGGTAATGAGCATAATAATGCCGCAAATGCTCGGCTAAAAATAAAACCAGATCGTTACAACGTAGCTTTTTTAATCATGAATGGCACCTATGACACAGAACTAAGTGCGCCGTTTAGTATTTTTCAGCAAACACAATTTAGCGAGAATATAAAAGCCATGAATCTCTTTACCGTTGCCAACACCCTAAAACCTATTACCACTTTTGAAGGTATTCGCATTCTACCAGATTTTAACTATACTAAAAAAAACCTACCACAAATAGATGTTTTAGTAATCCCAGGTGCCGAACACCATATGGATAGTGATTTACAAGATGTAGTGATGCTCAGTTTTACACAAAAAGTAGATGAGAAAGCATTGTATTTAACGAGTCATAGCAATGGGGCTTTTGTTTTAGCTAAATCAGGACTTTTAGATACGGTAGCCTCAACAACTTTCACTGATGCTATTGATGGGTATCAAAAAATGTTTCCACATTTAAATGTTAAGAAAAACTCCATATTTGTGCACGACGGAAAATATATTACCTCAGCAGGTGGCGCAAAAAGTATGGATGCTGCACTTTATTTGTGCGAAGTATTATACGGTAAAGAAGTTGCTAAAACTATAGCTAAAGGTTTAGTTATTGATTGGGAAGTGAGCAATGTTCCACACTTTATTGCTCAATAGGAACATACCTCGCGTCATTTAAATATTTTAAAATTAGTGCATTAAATTCAGGTGCAATTCTCAATAGCCCCGTGTTTTCAATTTGATACAGCGCATTTTTATCCGTAAAACCTACTTTTAAAAGTTCTTCTAAATAAAATAAAGAGGTGGTATAATCTTCATTTTTTGAGCTTAAAGAAATTACATTTTTGTAGGCATCAAAATCTTGGGGGTTAATAATAGTTTTTAACATCCATAAAAAAACAAGTCCTTCTTCATCGGCAATTTTTTCATCCTTTAAATCTTCAATATTTTTATCTGCCAAAAAGCTTACAAAGCTTTTAAGCCTATTGTTCATTTGGAGCTCAAAGGGATTGTTGGATTTCTGAGAATTTAATTGCTCCATCTGGAACTTCCACCATCCTAAATTATTAAAGTTATAACTGGAAACATCTTCAAACATGGCATAATCATAATCTTCTTGCTGTAATGATTCTTTGAAAAGAATACCAGACTCTGCTCGCTTCATTTCCCTATAAACCCTATCTTTTCTAATCTTTTTTTGTAACTCTTTTAGTGGCGAAACATCAACAAGAGGTCTATATACATCCGTAAATTCAGTGGCTAAGTCAAAAGCTTGAATTAACTGTTTTCTATTTACTAAATCTTCAATTAAATTAATCTTTGTTTTGTAAGTTTCGTTGATGAAACTTGAATCCTTTGTAATACTATTTTTAGCCATGGCGTCTAAAGAAAACATTTCAAAAGAAGTATTAATAAAATCGAACATGGTTGGTGTATTACCTTGATTATAGACCAATAATTGGTTTGGAAAACGCAAAGTATTTAAGGTTTTTTCGTTTGCGTGCATTTCATTGAGGTTATGATTATTGATATCAACAACACCTATATAATGAAACATTTTTTTTAAATCTAAAACATCTGTATTCGCTAAGGGGCAATTTACCGTTAAAACGCCCTGAATATTGTTAATGAGAATGGGCAATACAGATGCAAATTTTCCACTTTCCGAAAATCCAGCAGTGTATATTTGTTTCCCATTTATTGGTAAAAGGGATAAAACCTTATTCATGACTCTTTTTGTCATGAGTGCATTATCAGAGATGCTCAAGGTATCGCTAATATTGTTTGGCGAAGCTAAAATATAACCGTTACTTTCGGCAGCATTCTTAAACATTTGTAAGGATCGTTTATGGTTTCCTTGAAGGTCAACCGCAAATACAACAGGCCATGTTTTAGTAACTTCAAAGTTGGTGGGTAAATACAAAGCATAAGTTTCATCAATAGAATCAGCTACGATTAAGTCTTCTAAAACAACCCCTTTTTTTAAAGTGATAGTTTGAGATTTTAAGCCTATATTAAAACCTATTATCAATAGAATGGATACTATTTTTTTCATCTGTAAATAATAATTAATTTTTAGAATATTTTTTACTATACTTTTTACTTTTAGCTTTCTTAAAGGCAAGAATCAAAAACAAGGGTAGTCTTATGAACTTAAATTTATTAGATATTTTTTATTTTTGCTAAACATCAAAAACCTAGCCAAAACTTTTTACTAAAGCTACAAAATTAACTGAAAAGCTAGCATTAAATTAAATTTTATTATTGTTTCTACCCTTAATTTGATTCTACAATGACTGCAGAACTTGAATTAGTTTGGAACTCTTTGAATAAACAAAGCTTTTCGCATGCCACTTCGCGCTATATGCTTTGTATTAAAAACAAATAGTAAGGCCAATTTAAGCTTAGCGAAATCTCAATCATTATTCCAATAATAAAATTGCTTTTCGACTCTAGAAATAATATGGCCTTTAATAAATAGAAATCTATTTAATCTTTCTACCAATAGGTGCATCAGAAACAATTTCAGATAAAATAATATGGGTACGTGTTTCGCCATATTGAATTAATTTATCGATAAATTTTTCTAAATGAAATTGGTCTTTTAAAACCACCTCCATAATAATATTTTCATTCCCCGTAATGCGATAACAATTAATCACCTCTTCAAAAGTTTTAACAGCTTCTAAAAAAGGCTTTAACTTGCCCATAAAAGCACGCAAAGTAATAATAGCCTTTAATTGATAACCAGCGTGCGTATGCGAAATAAAGGTTTTATAGCCATTAATAATCCCTATATCCTCCATTTTTTTTATACGCTCCGCTACTGCTGGTGGGGTTAGCCCTACTTTGCGCCCTATAGTAGCAAAAGAAGTTCTAGCATTGTTTTGAAGACTCTCTAAGATGCCCCAATTTAAGTCGTCTATCTTTTGATTCAATAGTTTTATATTTAAAAATATTTATATTATAAAGATAAAAATAATTTTTACCTTTTAATGTTAAGTTGAAATTTTTATTCTCTTCGTAAATTTATAAAAAAATTCTTGAAATGCCTTATAGAAATTTAGCTACCCTACCTGTGTACAAAAAAGCATTAGATTTATGCTTTATTAGCAGAGAAATAGTTTCTTATATTACGAATAACAAAGATTTATTGTATTTATATAAGTCCAACAGTTTTAGAGATAGTATTGCCGATGCTATTTTGACTGATGTAATTTTGATTCCCCAAAAAATTGAATTGGCAGAACGCTCTAGTTCTTTAACTATGCGAATTACAACTATTGATCATATTAATATAATGACAAAGAATATTTTTTCGTACTGTAGAGGGCTTGAAAAAGATGGACTTAAAGAAAAAGAATATCTGAACATATTAAGAGAAGAAGTAAAGAATTTTAGAAAATCATATAAAATATGGAAACGCTCTTTGTAAGAACGTTTTTTTTAATACTCCTACTTACTTTTTCTAACACTTCGACGCTCAGCACAAAAGGAAGTAAAAATACTCCCAAAGTATATAAATCTATTAATGTTCGCTAAAAAGACAAAAAACCGCATCCTGTGCTAACAAAATAGCCCTTCTCTTTATTGACTTTTAACTTTTGCCTTTTGCCTAAAAATTTTTACATATTCCTTCTATACTGTCCACCAACTTTAAATAATGCGTTGGTAATTTGCCCTAAAGAGCTCACTTTCGTAATTTCCATTAATTTTTCAAAAATATTATTATTTTGTACGGCTGCTTTTTGTAATTCTTGCAATTCTTTTTCTGAAGTTTTCTTGTGAATTTCTTTTAAGTTTTCAAGCGTCGCTATCTGTGTTTGCTTCTCGGCTTCGGTAGCGCGAATAACTTCCATAGGTAAAACTGTAGGTGAACCCTTGGAACTTAGAAAAGTGTTTACACCAATAATTGGGAACTCGCCATTGTGTTTTAAAGTCTCATAATACAGACTTTCTTCTTGAATTTTAGAACGTTGGTACATGGTTTCCATTGCCCCTAAAACACCACCTCGTTCCGTAATTCTGTCAAACTCTAACAATACGGCCTCTTCTACCAAATCCGTTAATTCTTCTATGATAAAAGAACCTTGTAGTGGATTTTCGTTTTTCGCTAAACCTAGTTCTTTGTTAATAATTAATTGAATGGCCATCGCTCTCCGTACAGATTCTTCCGTTGGAGTAGTTATCGCTTCATCATAGGCGTTGGTATGCAAAGAATTACAATTATCATAAATGGCATATAAAGCTTGTAATGTAGTTCTAATATCATTAAAATCGATTTCCTGAGCGTGTAAACTGCGGCCAGAGGTTTGAATATGATATTTTAACATCTGCGCCCTTGGCTCTGCTCCGTACTTATTTTTCAAAGCTTTTGCCCAAATTTTCCGAGCTACACGACCAATAACAGCATATTCTGGATCAATTCCGTTCGAAAAGAAAAACGATAAATTAGGCCCAAAAGCATTAATATCCATTCCCCTACTCAAATAGTACTCCACATAAGTGAATCCGTTGGACAAGGTAAAGGCCAATTGTGTAATAGGGTTTGCACCAGCTTCGGCAATATGATACCCAGAAATAGACACGGAATAAAAATTACGAACCTGATTTTGGATAAAATACTCTTGTACATCACCCATTAATCGCAAGGCGAATTCCGTAGAAAAAATACAGGTATTTTGCGCCTGATCTTCCTTTAAAATATCGGCCTGTACTGTACCTCTCACCTCTTTTAAGGTTTTATTTTTAATAGTATTATAGACTTCTTGCGGTAAAACTTGATCTCCTGTTACCCCTAAAAGCAGTAAACCTAAACCATTGTTTCCTTCGGGAAGCTTTCCTTGATACAGCGGTCTTTTTTCTTCGTGACCTTTATATATTTGGGTGATTTTAGCTTCTACTATTTCTTTTAAGTCGTTTTCTAAAATATATTTTTCGCAGTTTTGATCTATCGCAGCATTTAAAAAGAAACCTAATAACATGGGTGCAGGACCATTAATCGTCATACTCACCGAAGTTGTTGGGTTGGATAAATCGAAACCAGAATACAGCTTTTTAGCATCATCTAAGCAGCACACAGAAACACCTGCATTTCCTATTTTTCCATAAATATCTGGACGTTTATCAGGGTCATTGCCGTATAAAGTAACCGAATCAAAAGCCGTAGAAAGTCGTTTTGCCGGTAAGCCCAAACTCACGTAATGAAAACGTCTGTTGGTGCGTTCTGGTCCGCCTTCGCCTGCAAACATTCGTGTAGGATCTTCGCCCGTCCTTTTAAAAGGATATAAACCAGCGCTATAAGGAAACTCACCAGGTACATTTTCTTGTAACATCCATTGCAATAAATCGCCCCAAGCTTTGTATTTAGGCAAGGCAACTTTCGGGATTTGTGAGTGCGACAGAGACTCTGTATGGGTCTCTAATTGCAACTCTTTATCCCGCACTTTAAAAGTATAAATAGGATTTTTATAGCGTTGCACAGTCGCTTCCCAATTTAAAATAGCTTCCCAATGGTAGGCATCTAAATCTAACTTTACCCGATCAAATTCTTTAATCAACAAGTCTAAAAAAGATTTATTTTCTTGCGGTATTTCTATATTTTGGAGTGCATCCTCATTTAGTCCGTTCTTCGATAAATAATCTGATTCTGCTTGACTTGGTTTGATTTGTAACAAGGATAAAATAGTCTGAAAAACCCCATAAAGCCGCTGTGCTACCTGCACTTGCGAAACTACATTTTTATCGTAATTTCTATTGTTTTCGGCAATTTCAGATAAATAACGTGTTCTCGCTGGCGGAATAACAAATGCATGTTCTGTACTTTCATTTAAAAATTGAAAAGTTGAATTTAAATCTGCTTTGGTAATTTCGACTAATTTTTGCATCACCACCCGATACAATCTGTTCGTGCCTGGGTCATTAAACTGACTCGCCATAGTGCCAAAAATAGGCAAATCGTCTTGAGGCGTATCCCACAGATTATGGTTTCGCATGTATTGTTTTTTTACATCGCGCAGGGCATCTAAAGACCCTCTTTTGTCAAATTTATTGATAGAGACCACGTCCGCAAAATCGAGCATATCAATCTTCTCTAGCTGTGTTGCAGCACCAAATTCGGGCGTCATCACATAGAGCGAAACATCAGAATGCTGTATAATTTCAGTATCCGATTGCCCAATGCCAGAAGTTTCTAATATAATTAAATCAAATTCAGCTACTTTTAATATATCAACTGCCTCTTCCACATATTTTGATAAGGCTAAGTTAGACTGTCGCGTGGCCAATGAACGCATATACACTCGATCATTATTAATAGCATTCATTCGAATACGATCGCCTAAAAGTGCTCCACCTGTTTTTCTTTTTGAGGGATCAACAGAAATAAGTCCGATAGTTTTTTCTGGAAAATCTGCTAAAAATCGGCGTACCAATTCATCTACCAAACTCGATTTTCCCGAACCCCCAGTTCCTGTAATTCCTAAAACTGGAACAGAAGTATTGACTTTTATACCCGAAAAATACTTTTTAAAATCCTCGTGCTTATTTTCTGCCAAAGAAATTAACCTTGCTATTGTGTTGGTGTCTTTTTGTTTTAAGGCTTTTTCAACAGATGTGTTTTTAGGTAGTTTTAAATCTGGTGTTTCAAAATCGCTTTGCTGGACCAAGTCGTTGATCATTCCTTGCAAGCCCATTGTTCTGCCGTCATCTGGAGCATAAATTCGGGCAATACCATAATCCATCAAAGCTTTTATCTCTTCAGGAAGTATAACGCCACCGCCACCGCCAAAAATTTTAATATGGTTCGCCCCGCGTTCTTTAAGCAAATCATACATATACCTAAAATACTCATTATGCCCACCTTGGTACGATGTTAACGCAATCGCATTTACATCTTCTTGTATGGCACAGTCCACCATTTCTTGAACACTACGATCATGCCCTAAATGAATGACCTCTACCCCTGTTGACTGGATAATTCGCCGCATGATATTTATAGCAGAATCGTGTCCGTCAAAAAGTGAAGCTGCCGTAACAATACGTATTTTATTTTTCGGGGAGTAAGGTGCAATTTGTTCCATTAATAATAAAAGGTGTTTTTATGAGGTGCAATTTACGAAAAACGCAAAGATTTTTACATCATAATTATAATATTGTAAAAATTTATCAGGCATAGGGGCTATCGTTTTCAATACCATAATTTTACCCCTTAAATATGTATTTTGAAAACAACAATTTTAATTCATTGCCCAGATAAATCTGGTATTATTTGTTCGGTAACTGGTTTTATTCACGCGCAAGAAGGCAATATTATTTATATTGATCAGCATGTGGATAAAGAGTCTGGTGAACTTTTTATGCGTTTAGAAAGTGAATTTCCAGAAGAAAATTTTACTATAAAAACTTTTAAAGAGCGATTTAATGCTCAATTAACAGAACAATTCAAAATCAATTGGAGTATTCATACCGACGATAAAAAACCAAAAATGGGCTTGTTCGTCTCGAAGTACAACCATTGCTTGTATGATTTGCTGAGTAGGTTTAATTCGGGCGAACTCGCTGTTGATATCCCTTTTATTCTTAGCAATCACTCCGATTTGGCCTTTGTGGCTGAGCAGTTTCAGATTCCGTTTTATCATATTCCAATAACAAAAAATACCAAAGATGAAGCGGAAAACCAACAACTAGCCTTATTAAAAAAATACCAAATAGATTTTATTGTACTCGCCAGATACATGCAAATTGTTACTGCGAAAATTATTAATGAGTATCCCAACAAAATTATTAATATTCATCATTCCTTTTTACCTGCCTTTGCTGGAGCAAAACCTTACCATGCTGCATTTAAACGTGGTGTGAAAATTATTGGGGCAACCGGTCATTATGTAACGGAAGAATTAGACGCTGGGCCAATTATTGAACAAGATATTACACCTGTATCGCACACGCACTCTATTGATGATTTTGTGGCAAAAGGCAGAGATTTAGAAAAAATTGTACTGGCTAGAGCCGTAAAATTGCATATTCAACGTAAAACAATGGTTTATAAAAACAAAACAGTGATATTTTCGTAAAAAAAAGCCAAACCCCCTAACCCACTTCGACTGCTTTCTGAGCAGCTTCCAAAGGGGAGAACACTTAACTTTGTTTAAAATTTATTCGCAAAAGGGTATTTTTCAATTTGTCTAGTTATAAAATTCCAAGCTTTGGGTTATTACGATAATTAGAGTAATTTTGTGAAAAATGATGATATGAAAATTAAAGTAGTGGTGATCAGTATTTGTTTTTTCTTTTTTGGATGTGCGGAATTACAACAGGTGGTCAATCAACTTCCGCAAGGAGCTGCATTAGGGAATGACCAAATAGCGGGAGGTTTGCGAGAAGCCTTAGATTTTGGGATTGACAAACAAGTAAAAAAGTTAACCCAAGAAGACGGTTTTTTTCAAAATCAATTGGTCAAAATTGCACTACCACAAGAATTACAAACGGTTGACAATACTTTACGGAAATTAGGCTTAAGTAATTTAGCCGATGAAGGCTTAAAAGTATTGAACCGCGCCGCTGAAGACGCAGTGAAAGAAGCTACTCCAATTTTTATTGATGCCGTAAAGGGGATAAGCTTTACTGATGCCAAACAAATTTTGTTAGGCACAGATGATGCAGCAACCAATTACCTAAAATCTAGTACTGAACTAAAACTTTACGACTCTTTTAAGCCTGTTATCAATAATTCCTTCAAAAAGGTAGGAGCAGATCAGGTTTGGACTAACTTAATAAATAGATATAATAGTGTTCCTTTTGTGACTAAAGTAAATCCAGACTTAACCGATTATGTAACCAAAGAAGCTTTAAAAGGAGTTTACACTATGATAGCCGTTGAGGAGAAAGACATCAGAACTAAAGCCGCATCAAGAACAACGGCTTTGCTTCAACAAGTATTTGCATTGCAAGATTGAGTTTGCTGGGTAAATTAAGTTAAAAAGTAAAAGAGAGAAAAAGTCAATATTTCTAGCATATTTTATTTTTAAGTCTATTTAAATCCGTTGTTGAGAAGAAAATAATTTAATTCGAGTTAAGATTAAGCGGGTAACAGTCGGTTGTGGCGAAAAATACTCAAGAATTTAAATTGTTTGTCTTAGTTTTTGCCTCTGGTTTGTTTCCAAATCGTGATTTAAAAGTTATACATCCAAGGCCTAGTGTAGATTTATTGATTAAAAATGAGTCAGTTAAAGAAGCAATCGGTTAGCTTTTGGAGGGTACTTTAAATAAATGACAACTTTTTTTTAAAAAATATTGCTTCCTACATACTAAGTCAAGAAAATCCACGTTATTTTAATAAATACCTATTAATAACAATTATCTAATGTTAATATAACCCTAGGGCAAGGTCGTTTATATTATATTTGTAAAATATTATTTGAGTTTAGTAATTTTTGAGTTAGTTAGTCTAAAACCGGTGGGAGCATCGGTTTTTTTGTTTTGTAGGTTTTTTAGAAGTTCATATTTAAAAATTTATTTATTTTCTATTACTCATTTAAGACCCCTATTTATTAGTAAATACACAAAAAAAACGAATTTCTAAAAAATTTGTTAATAATATCTTGTGTATTTAACTTTTAATTATGACTTTCGTTGAACTAATTCAAAAATAAAAAATGAAAACAAAATTCAATCTACTATTGATTATTTTGATGGCACTGATCAGTCAGGCTGCAAATAGTCAAAAAAAAGCAATTACAGGAACTGTAACTGATGACGCTGGGTTGCCACTCCCAGGAGTAAATGTATTATTACGAGGCACAAGCACTGGAACTCAAACTGATTTTGACGGAAACTTTAGTATTTCTGCTGCAACAGGCGAAATATTAGTTTTTTCCTTTTTAGGTCAAAAAACAGT
>JBGSQM010000055.1:0-4170 GCA_041738035.1 Cellulophaga sp. | reverse complement strand
TCCATCTTCAACCAGCCTTTTGATACCATAGAGTTGCTTTGCATTAGGTTGCATCCAAGTATATTTATAAACCGCTGATTTTGCTTCAATCAATTTTGATAATTTTTCAGGAAGTTTATAATCGGTCATACCCATTTGCTTCGCGGTTTCCTCGTCGGGTGGACCAACCAGTGTAGTAACTTTTCCACCTTCTTTAATAATTCCGAAAGCATCGAAGGTATAATCCCCGCCCAAAGTGTCGAAAACGATATCTAAATTATTAGCGATTTCCTTATAGTCTTCCGTTTTATAATCAATCACACGATCTGCTCCCAAGGCTTTAACCCAGTCTACATTTTTGGTGCTGGTAGTGGTATAAACTATAGCCCCTTTCTCCTTCGCATACTGAATGGCAAAACTCCCTACACCTCCAGAACCGGCATGAATAAGAATTCTGTCGCCTTCCTTAATCCCAACTTTTTCTAAGGCTTGAATTGCCGTTAGGCCTGCTAACGGTAGTCCGGAAGCTTGTTCAAAAGATATGTTTTCTGGTTTTTTTGCAACCAGATCACTTTGTACCGCTAAAAATTCTGCTACGGTACCCATTTGTTCTTGTGGTACTCTGGCATATACTTCATCACCAATTTCGAAATTGGAAACATTAGCACCTTTTTCAACCACAACCCCACTTACGTCATAACCAACAGTAGCGGGTAGGTTTAATGTTAGCATCCCTTTTAATTTTCCTTCTACTATTTTGTAATCAATAGGGTTTAAAGAAGCTGCTTTCACAGCTATTAAAATATCTTTATTTTGAAATGTTGGTTTGTTTACATTTTCGAAGGCCAACCCTTCCCTGATTTCATTATAGTTTTTAATTTGTAAAGCTTTCATATAAGTTAATTTTTTATTAGGTACGTCACAATGTGTTTAACATGGTGAGGTTAAATAACAATTTTGTTTCTCTAAAACACAAGCGAATTTTAAACTTTAATAGTTAAGAGATATAGACATTTGCAGATGTCCTCCATCGTATGTAAATACAGCATCAGAAAACGAAGGAGCACTCAATGTGACCTCTGCCCCACTGGAAAAACCATAGCCTTCAGTCGGTATCCCAAAAAAATTAGAATCAAGTTCGCCATTGCGGTTTTCATCATGGATCACGGCAATAGCGTATGTTCCAGGTTTAATATCTGAAAACTCAAAACTCGCATCTTTTCCTCCTATTTGTGATAACATGATCTTGGATGCGAATTTTGTAAATTTACTAGGGAAGCCTTCCTCAGATTCAAAAATCGCACAGGCGATAACCCCACTATTGTTGGTTATATTCTGGATTTTCACATTAATGGAAGGGCAATCTGCCTGAGCAAAGCCGCTTGAAGGCAGGAATACCAAACATATGGCCAGCCAAAAAATCAGTTGAGAAGATTTTCGGTAAAAGCACAGTATTTTAAATTGTTGAGCATTTCGAAAAAAAAGTTTATAAAGCATATTATTTACCATTTTACTATATTATTTAGAAAGTTACAGAATATTCATAGGCGTCGATTCTATCTTCGATAGGATATATTTGATTCTCTATGGATCTTATAGATGCATTTTTAACCATTGTTTTGATATCGTTGAGTTGCTTTGTATTGGGCTGCATCCACATTTTTTCAAAACTTTATTTTATAAATTAACAATTAAAAGGGATCTGATTGACCGCTTTCGTACTTTGGAATTTTCATAAACTTGGACCTTAGTTTACTTCTTTCATTCCATTCATATTTAATTCCATTTGGGAGAGTTTTTGCCCGCCTTTAATACCAAAGTCCAATGTGCGTATTGGAAAAGGAATGGTAATATCTTGCTCATCAAATGCTCTTTTAATTGCTTTGACAGCTTTGCTTCTCATGGTAAAGTAGCTAGGCTCTCCAGGATATTCTATCCAAAATCGAATATTAAAATTAATCGAACTGGAGTCGAATTCAGCATAGTCAAAAACCATCTTATCCTTATCTATGACGCCCTCTAAATTTTTAATTGTGCTTAGTACCACATCTTCAACCTTCTCAAGATCTTCTGCGTAAGAAACTCCTATAACTATATCAATCCGCCTTTTTTCTAAGACAGAAAAATTATAAAATGCATGCTGTAAAAAGTCTTTATTTGGAATGTAAACTTCTTGGCCCTGAAAAGTCTCAATGGCTGTATCGCGCAAGCCTGTTCGTGTTACTTTACCCATTATATCATTGACTTCTATGATTTCCCCAATTTTAAAAGGTCTCCTAAAGGCCAGGATAATACCTGACACAAAATTTGCAGCGATATCTTGAAAAGCAAAACCCAATGCCAAACCTATGACACCAATTCCTGCGAGTAATGAATTTAAAGCCTTATCCAATCCGAGTACACCAAGCATAATAAAAAGTCCAATGCTCAGGATCGCGCCATAAATTATAGTGGAGAATAAATGTTCTAATGCTTCATTATTTGATGCTTTTGAGAAAAGTTTTCTAAATAGTTTGCTTCCAAGTTTGGCAAGTACAAAAAAGATAATCAGTAACAATAAGGTTACTGCCATATTGGGGATCAAACTTATGAAGGCATCAAGCCAACCTTCTAACTTTTGCACCACCGTTTGTATGGGTTCCGCTACTTGCGATTCTATGTCCTGTATCATTTTTCTATGCTAAATTTATTGTTTAGTGGGCTAGAACTTTATATATAAAGGTCAAGCCAATCATTACTCGGTTTACTATTATAAAGACAGCATCCGTCCTATCTTTCACTTTCTCCTCCTAAACCTTATAAAATACAGAATTAGTAGTATAATAAGAATGGGTATAACCCACATTCCCCATCCCATTCCCCAGTTCCAGCTGTTATCGTGCATCATGTTAGTTTGTTTTTGCTGTGTTCATTTTTAAGATCCTGCAATCATTATACCTTTGTTTTTTTTCATTAAACAGGTTAATTAATCCCACCTGAAAGTGGTCGTAATTTTTATTATGATTTTTCTAGCAACTCCTTTAATTTCCAAGGGTTCTCGCTAGTCACATCTTCAGCTGCCTTTACTTGATCAGATGTTTTTTCTATTTCTCTGTCAAATGTATATATCGCATTACTACTCATTTTTTCACCACCAACTATTTTCGCATTTTTTGCAGGAACAATGCCCTACTTTCCGCTAGAATTTTTGGTGAAATAGTAACTAGTATTATGTTAAGCCTGTTTTAGCCGGCCCAACCCTTGTTCTTTTTCACCAGTCCTGTGTTAAAAAATGATTCCGTAGCTAAGGCTATGTACTAATTTTTTGCCTTGACCTGTTAAAAAATAACGGCGGCTTAACCGACACAATAAACTTAACACAACACTCACATTTGACTGGTAAAAGTCAAAATTATGGTAACAACCCAGGTGGTTGTATTTGTGGTTCATCTTCTTCGTATGAATGAGATTCAAATTCATAATCTAATTTTTCTAAGTATTCTCCCTTTTCCATATTTTTAAGTTTAATAATTCTTTAAACGCCCTTCTATGGTTTCTAATGAAGCCTTTAATTTTTCAACTGCATCATTCACCGCTATTTCTACAGTATTAGCATGGCTAGTAACAGCAATGGGTTGTCTGTTTTCAATCCTCGCTTCGAGTATACAACGTTTGTCGTTCTGTCCATTTTTATGACTATTTTCATCCGCCAGATGAACTTCAATTCTTGTTATATGGTCACTGAAGTTAGATAGTTCTTCTTTTATTATGGAGCTCAAATAACTTTCAAGTCCTTCATCTTGAGCTATATTTTTATCTGTATTTAATTGGATAATCATATTTTTTATTTTTATTATGATGAGCTTTGTTTAGAAACGGAATATGGCAGCAAGACCTGTTTGCGAGGGCATTTGTTCTTTGGGCACAACCACGACAGAACCGCCCATTTTATGGACCAATTCACTTAATTCATCTAGTTGATCGCCCAATAAAGGTTGCGTTTGATCCGCTATTTTAAATTGGCCTGTGTCTTTATTTCTTAACCTGCCAGTAATGACGCGATGTGCTTCTAGGAGAATGGTATCCACTCTGCCAGCTTCCGCTGCATCAGTCACCTCATCCATGTTATCACTTCCTAATTCTTTGGATTTTACCTGATTGAATTTTTCTGCCAGTGTTTCCATTTTCTTTATATAAATTGGTTGCATCACT
>JBGSQM010000188.1:0-35762 GCA_041738035.1 Cellulophaga sp. | reverse complement strand
TAAAATAAAAAGAAAATATTTACAATTATACCTCAATGAATTCATTTATAAGCTCAATAGAAGGTATTTTGGAGACAGAATGTTTGATAGACTAGTAATAGCAAGCATTACGACGACTGGAAGCTAAGCGGATATGCAAATAAAAATTAATTAAATCGTTGCACTAAAATTTAAAAATAGTGTTTTCTTTTGTGTTTGATAAGTTCTATTGCTTAATTTTGATGCCATGAACTGGTTCTATGAGTGAAATGAATATTCCAAGAAGTAGCTATCCTAGAATTATTATTATAGGAGGCGGTTTTGCTGGTATTTCTCTAGCAAAGGAATTAAGTAAAAAAGAAGTACAAGTACTCCTTTTAGACAAAAATAATTACCACACTTTTCAACCTTTACTATATCAAGTTTCTACGGGTGGCCTAGAGCCAGACTCCATTGCTTATCCACTACGAAAAATTTTACAAGAGTACCCCAACTTTTATTTTAGAATGGCCAACGTTCAGGAAATAGATGCTTCGACTAAAATTTTAATCACCAATATTGGTACTATTAATTATGATTATTTGGTTTTGGCTACAGGTTCTGTAACTAATTTTTTTGGAAATACTGAGATTGAAAAAAACGGAATGGTCATGAAATCTATTCCAGAATCACTAAACCTGCGCAGTCTTATTCTTGAAAATTTTGAGCAAGCTTTATTGACCGATGATTTGCACCAGCGTGATGCCCTAATGAATTTTGTTATTGTAGGTGGCGGTCCAACGGGCGTAGAATTAGCCGGAGCATTAGCAGAAATTAAAAAAGGAATTCTCCCAAAAGATTATCCTGATTTGGATACAAGAAGAGCTCAAATTAATTTAATACAATCAGGCGATCGCATTTTAAAAGAAATGAGTGAAAAGGCATCACAAAAAGCCGAAGATTTCTTAGAAGCTTTAGGGGTGCAAATTTGGAAAAATACACGCGTAAAATCCTACGATGGGAAATTAGTGACCACCGCCACTGAATTGTCTTTTGAAGCGGCAACCCTTGTCTGGGCGGCTGGAGTAAGAGGTGCTGCGATCAAAGGTTTAGACACTCAAGAATTACTAACAAAAAGCACTCGTATGCGGGTAAACGAATTTAACCAAATATTTGGCCATGAAAACATTTTCGCCATTGGTGATGTAGCTGAAATGGAATCAAAAGAATACCCTTGTGGACACCCTATGATGGCGCAACCAGCGCTGCAACAAGGCCGTAATTTAGGTCAAAATTTAGTGCGACTACTAGAAAAAAAACCAATGAAACCGTTTGAGTTTAAAGGTAAAGGCACCATGGCCACCGTTGGGAGAAATAAGGCGGTTGTTGACCTAAAGAATTACAAATTTCAAGGTGTCTTTGCTTGGTTTGTTTGGATGTTTGTGCATCTTTTTTTCTTAATCGGATTTAGAAACCGTGCGGTAGTTTTTGTAAATTGGGTGTATAACTACATTCGTTTTGATAGAGAAGCCAGGTTAATTATAAGGCCTTACAAGAGGGATTATACGAATTTTAAATAAGTATAGCTACGCTTCTTGACCTAAGCTCTTTAAGCATCGGATAATAGGTATGTTTTTACCTATAAATGCTGGGTAAAGCAATTTTAAATCTAACAGCTAATAAGCGTATTCCGATGACAATAATAATACCCCCGATATAAGGATAAGTATCATTTAGGGGTAACTTCTCTAATAAAAAATAACCTAATCCACCCGCAATACAGGCGGTGGCGTAAATTTCTTTTCTGAAAATTACGGGAATTTCGTTACACAAAATATCTCTTATAACGCCTCCAAAACTTGCTGTTATGGTGCCCAAACCTATACACATGATGGGTGCTAAGCCTATACTTAAACCTTTTTGAATGCCTACCATGGTGTATAAACCAATACCAATGGTATCAAATAAAAACAAGGAACGACGAACGTATTTTAGTTGTTTTCTAAACAAAATAGCAAGGACAACCGACCCAATAATGGTAAACAAATAAACCGTTTCTTGAAGCCAAATTACTGGTGTATTTCCTATCAAAACATCGCGCAAAGTGCCACCACCTACTGCGGTTACAAAAGCGATAATGAACACGCCAAACATATCTAAACGCTTGTCCATAGCCACCATTACTCCTGAAATAGCAAAGGCAATTGTTCCTAAAATATCAATCGTAAAATAAAACATAGGCTTTTATTGTTGGTGTAATAATTATAAGCTTTAACCTGAAACCTGAAACTTTTCAAACATTTTCACTCAAAATCTAACACCCAAAACTCAGTACAATCCTTCGACATTCGACTTTAGACTTTAGATTTTGGACTATCGTTGGGTGTAATAGTTATAATCCTTAATCACTACATCCACAAATTCTATAGCCATTAAATCTGTTGAAATTTGAGCCACTTCTTTAATTTTAGCACTTAAATTAACAATAACATTGTGGTCGCCGCTTCGCCTTGCATCTGTGTACAAATTTTTTATAGTTTGCATTTCGTGGTCCTTAAAAATGGTTACCTGCGGAAATCTCGGAATATAATCTGCTGGTAATTCTTGTAATAAGGTATCTCTCAAAGAAATTCGTTTTTTTTCACTAATGACGGTAGTTCCCGCTGCAATATCGCCTACCCTCTGCCCTTGACCACGAATTAAAAATGTAAGTACCGCGACGCCGCCTGAAGATATGGTGATGTCCACAATGCGCATAATCCAACGTACAAAATAATTTCCAAAATTGGGGTTAGATCCATCGAGTTTAACTACCCTTATTTTCATTGCCGCCTTGCCAATGGTTCTTCCGTTGGTGAAAGTTTCGAGTAATAAATAGTACAAAAAAGCAGGTAAAGAAAGTAAAAGGTAAATCGCCCAAGAGTCTCCCATATCCATATCTAAAGAGACCAAAACAATGATAATCAAAATGTAATATGCGATAATTATAAAGGTATCTATTAAAAAAGCCAACATTCGATCACCTAAATGAGCGGTATTTTGACTGATATTAATATTTTGAGCAGTTTCTATTTGAAATTGTTCCATAGTTGTTGTTTCTTTGAGTAAAAGATATTGATTAATGCGCGAGGCGGCTTTCGTTAAACAAAATAAAGACAAATGGACTACTTTTGAAAGTGTCCTTGCAAAGAAAACAGAAATAAAACCTGACGAACTTTCTGATTTGTATATAGAGATTACAGACCATTTAAGTTACTCCAAAACTTTCTACCCCAATAGCAATACCCAATATTTTTTAAATGAATTAGCTGCGCAAGCGCACAGGCAAATATATAAGACTAAAAGAGAATCTAAAAACCGTTTAATACAATTTTGGAAAACAGAATTCCCGACTATGTTTTACAAACACCATCGGGAACTAATTATCGCATTTTTAGTATTTGGCTTTTTTTGTGCTGTGGGTGCGTTTTCAGCGGCTAATGAAGGCGATTTTGTGCGCTCTATTTTAGGCGACAACTACGTAAATATGACCTTAGAAAATATTGAAAATAACGATCCAATGGCTGTTTACAAAGAGCAAGGGCAGTTTAATATGTTTTTAGGGATTACGATTAATAACGTTAAAGTGGCTTTAATGGCTTTTATTTACGGACTTCTTTTAGGGGTCGGAACGCTTTATATTTTATTGAGTAACGGATTAATGCTAGGGAGTTTCCAATATTTTTTCTTTGAAAAAGGCCTAGGTTGGGAATCGGTACGCACGATCTGGATTCATGGTACAATTGAAATATCCGTGATTATCATTGCTGGTTGCGCGGGTTTAGTTCTGGCGAATGGCTTACTTTTCCCAGGTACTTTTACACGCTTAGAATCGTTTAAGCGAGGGGTCATCAACGGCTTAAAAATTGTGGTCAGCACCATTCCGTTTTTTGTGATTGCTGGCTTTTTAGAAGGTTTTGTAACCCGATACACCCAAATGCCCGATTGGCTTGCCCTTTTTATAATAACAAGTTCATTGGCGCTAATTATATTTTATTACATTGTATATCCCATTCAAATCCATAAAAAAACCAAATTAATAAATGAATAATCAATACATAGAATTAAAAAAAAAACGTGAGTTAGGCGATGTTTTAAGCGATACATTTGCATTTCTACGCAGTCAGTTTAAGCCTTTTTTCAGTACCTTTTTAAAAATTGTAGGGCCTTATTTATTGGTCATGTTGATTAGTTATGGCTTTTACTTTTCAAGTTTTAGTCAATTATTAGATTTTAACAGCATTGGTAGCGTCGATTTTGAGGCCTTTAATGGCGTTTATTTCTTTTTGGCGATAGTAGTTCTTATTTTTTCAGTATTGGCTAGTTATGTATTGTCTCAGGCTACAACTTTATATTACATGCAGTCCTATGCTGAAAATAACGGCGTTATTAATTTTGAAGAAATTAAAAATAATGTTTATAGCAAATTCTGGAGCTTTATAGGACTTGGCTTTTTGGTTGGTATATCATTAATTATAGGTCTTATATTTTGCTGCGTGCCAGGCATTTTCTTATATGTGCCTTTATCGCTGAGTTTTGCTATTTTGGTATTTACAGGAAAAAACGTTACCGATTCTTTTGGCTATAGTTTTGATTTAGTGAAAGACCATTGGTGGATGACCTTTGCCACTATTTTTATCCTATTAATTATTGTTACAGTTGCCAGTTCTGCTTTTTCTATTCCGGCTGTGATTTATCAATATGCAAAAATGGGTATTTTGTCTGGGGAAATGGATGCTGAAAATTTTGGAGGTGTTCTCGCTGACCCCATTTACGTTGTTTTAAATTTAATTTCTACCCTAGCACAATTTCTGTTAAATATTATATCCTTAGTAGCCATTGCACTCATCTATTTCAATTTAAATGAAATAAAAAATAACGAAGGTACTTTTGAGCGGATTAAAAAATTAGGCGAGAATTTAGAAAACGATAACACCCTTGACCGTATTAAAAAATTAGGTGGTAATCCAGAAGAATAATTTATGCACCGATTACTGCTTTCCTTTTTTTGCTATTTTATATGTTCCCTGTCGTCCTATGCACAGCAAGATTCGCTTGTGGTGCAATATGACAGGGAAGCTATGGAACTAAAGAAAATTAGTGACGATGATTTAAAAACGTATCGCAATAATCCTGATTATAATTACGAAGTTGAAGTAGCAGAAAATTCATGGTGGAATGATGTTAAAGCTTGGTTTTACAATTGGTATCGCCGATTTTTTGAATGGATTTTTGGTATCGATGCAGCAGTTGGACCCATGGCTTTTGTCCTGAAATTAATTCCTTATCTGCTGCTGTTTTTTTTGATATTTTTATTGATTCGTTTCTTTATAAATGCCAATATTTTAGGCATGAAAAATGCCGAAATTAATAAAAGTCTAGTAGGCTTATCGGATGAAGAAAATATCATCAAAAATGAAAATATTGATGAATTAATCCAACAAGCCCTCGCACAAAAAGATTACCGATTAGCGGTTAGGTATTACTATTTACAAATTCTGAAATTACTAAGCGAAAGAGAAATTATCGCTTGGGAACTTCAAAAAACAAACAGTGATTATTTATATGAAATAACACAGCCCGATCTTAAAGTACCTTTTGGCACCGTTACGCGCTGGTATGATTATATCTGGTATG
This sequence comes from Cellulophaga sp., assembly GCA_041738035.1. GTDB lineage: Bacteria > Bacteroidota > Bacteroidia > Flavobacteriales > Flavobacteriaceae > Cellulophaga. Next base: position 30,128 of record JBGSQM010000188.1, on the reverse strand, counting down.
GCGATTTTATAATAGACGAAACCAAATATCAAAAATTGGCGGTAACTTTTGATGCCCTAAAAAATAGACTTAAAAAATGATTAAGAAAAACATAGTCTATATCATCATTGGCAGCTTAACTTTAGCCCTTATTCTTTTTTTAGAATACAATAAAAAGAAAGTGTTAAATTGGTATCCGTCGTATGTTACGCATCATAAAATTCCGTTTGGCACCAAAGTGTTAAGTGATGTAATGCAGAAAAAATTCACGAATAATAAAGAAGTTGATCGCCCACCTTTCGAGTTTCTAAAAACAAATACGGATACCGAAAGCACTTATTTCTTTGTAAATAATGAGGTAACCTTTGGAGATGAAGAATTAAATTCGCTTTTAGATTGGACGGCAAGGGGAAATACACTTTTTGTAGCTTCAAGTAATTTTGAAAAATCACTTTTAGATACCTTACATTTAAAAACTGCAAGTCTATTTGGCGATGAAGGTCTGGCCCACGAATTTCAACACAAACTCGTAAACCCTGCATTAGATTTAAAGCGAAGTTATAGCTACGAAAAAAGCTATAGCAATATGTATTTCAGCGAATTAGACACCTTAAATACTTTTGTTATTGGCGAAGTATCTAATGCTTCTGATGTGAATAACGATTTTGAAATTCATCCCAGTATTATAAAACAAAAATTTGGAGCAGGCAAAATTATATTGTCCACTTTTCCTGCTGCCTTTACCAATTATTTTATTTTAAAAGATAACAATACCGATTATACGGCGGGTTTGCTTTCATACTTAGATACGCAGCAAGCTATTTATACTGATACCTATTACAAAAGTGGTAAAGAATTTTACTCCTCGCCTATGTACATTTTTCTAAATACAAAAGAATTAAAATGGGCCTATTATATCGTCATTATCGGAGCTTTACTTTATGTCATTTTTGAAGGAAAACGCAAACAAAGAGCCGTGCCTGTAATAAATCCTTTGGTAAATCAAAGTTTGGCATTTACGCGCACTATTGCCGATATGTATTTTGAAAAAGGCGAACGCAAGCCTATAGCTGAGCACAAAATTTCGTATTTTTTAGAAGCCATCAGAACTCGCTTTTATTTAAATACCGAAGAACAGAATGATGAATTTTATAAAAATCTAGCATTACGCAGTCATCACACCACAGAAGAAATTGAAGCCTTGTTTAATAAAATAAATCAGATAAAAAGCCTTACCATATTAACCGATGAAGATTTAGTAAAGCTAAATACTTCCATAGAAAATTTTAAAGCCAAAGCAGATGGAAAATAATGAAACCCCTTTTGAAAATCAACAAGAAAACGATTTAAATTTCGATAATAGAATTCCGCTTGAAGAATTAAAAAATGCGGTAAATAGTATCAAAGCAGAACTGGCTAAAGTGATTATTGGGCAAGAGCGTTTTATAGATTTATTAATTGTTTCGCTCTTAGTCGAAGGTCATGTACTTATTGAAGGTGTGCCTGGAATTGCAAAAACAATTACCGCTAAGTTGTTCGCTAAGACCTTAAAAACCAATTTTAGTCGCATTCAGTTTACGCCCGATTTAATGCCGAGCGATATCCTAGGAACATCAATTTTCAATGTAAAAAATTCAGAATTTGAATTTAAAAAAGGCCCTATTTTTTCGAATGTGGTTTTAATTGATGAGATTAACCGTGCACCAGCAAAAACACAAGCTGCCATGTTCGAAATTATGGAAGAAATGCAAGTGACTATGGACGGTACAACCTATAAAATGGAAGCCCCATTTATGGTTTTAGCGACACAAAACCCAATTGAGCAAGAAGGCACTTATGCCCTACCCGAAGCGCAATTAGATCGATTTTTATTTAAAATCAAGGTCGATTACCCAACACTTGAAGAAGAAGTGCTTATTTTACAGACCCACCACGAACGTAAAGGCATAAAACCTCAAGGCTTAATTGAAGCCGTTATAACTCCCGAAAAATTAAAGGAGTTTAAACAAAAAATACAGGAAGTACTGGTTGAAGAAAAAATCATCCGCTATGTAGCCGAAATTATTGCAAAGACCCGTAACCACCCGCATTTATATTTAGGCGGTTCACCAAGAGCAAGTATTGCTACTTTAAATAGTGCAAAAGCTTTTGCCGCCATCAATGGGCGCGATTTTGTAATCCCAACTGATGTAAAAAGAGCCTTGGTGCCTGTGCTCAACCACAGAATAATTTTAACCCCAGAACGTGAAATGGAAGGTATGAGTACTGATAGCGTAATTACGATGATTATGGAATCGGTAGAAGTACCAAGGTAGTTGATGGTTGATGGAAAAGTTTAAAGGGTTTTAGGTTTCAGAAAAATTAAATCAATAAGAAGAAATCAAAAAGTCTTAAACCTTAAAAAATTATTTACAAATTTTAGATGATGAAATTCATAAAATCCTTTTACATACACAATACATTTTTTTGGTATTTGGCGCTGCTTGCGGGGGGTTTTATTCTTTCGTACTGGATAAAAGCCATTTACCCTATTGCTTGGATTGCTACCTATATTTTGGTAGCTTTATTTCTGTTGGATATTTTTTTATTATACGCCACCAAAAACGGCATCGAAGCCAGTCGAAAAGCACCTCAAAAATTATCTAATAGCGATTTAAACCCAATTTCCATTCACTTTAAAAGTGCTTACCCTTTTAAAGTGCTACTCAGCATAATTGATGAACTACCAGTGCAGTTTCAAAAACGTGATTTTGAATACAAAACAACAGCTTTAAAAGGCGAAAAAAGGGCGTTTGATTATACCGTGCGACCCGTTGACCGTGGGGAATATGTGTTTGGGAATATGAATATTTTTGTTTCTACCACCTTAAGTATTGTAAAACGAAGGTTTGTCTTTCAAAAAGACCAAATGGTACCTGTGTACCCCAGTATTATACAAATGCAACAGTATGATTTTCTGGCAATGAGCAACCATTTAACCGAATTCGGACTCAAGAAAATACGGCGTATTGGGCATACGCAAGAGTTTGAACAAATAAAAGAATACATTCCTGGTGACGATTTTAGAACTATCAATTGGAAAGCTACAGCTAAAAAAAGTCAGTTAATGGTCAACCAATACCAAGATGAAAAATCGCAACCTATTTATTCTATCATCGATACAGGGCGCGTGATGAAAATGCCTTTCAACGGACTTAAATTACTTGATTATGCTATAAATTCTACCTTAGCTTTTTCGAACGTAGCTTTAAAGCGAAATGATAAAACAGGGATGCTTTCCTTCTCGAAAAAAATAGAAACCTTTTTACCAGCCGTACAAAAAATTACCTATTTAAATACCATTCTCGAAAAACTGTATAATATCAACACCGCTTATACGGATTCTGATTTCGGATTACTTTACGCCCACATAAAACGGAAAATAAATCACCGAAGCCTCTTGCTTTTTTACACCAATTTTGAACATATTTCGGCATTACGCAGACAATTACCTTTTTTAACTGCTATTGCAAAAAAACATATGCTGGTCGTTATCTTTTTTGAAAACACGGAGTTAGAAAGTATGATTGCCACTGATGCCGAAGATTTACAAAGCATTTATCATAAAACTATAGCAGAAAAATTCTCACTCGAAAAACGCTTAATGCAGAAAGAACTAAAAAAATACGGCATACAAACAATACTGACGAAACCAGAACATTTGACCATTAATACCATCAATAAGTATTTGGAAATTAAAGCTCGTGGCATTCTTTAAGCAAGTCTTAATTTATTTTCTTGAACTTAGCCGAGTCGAATTGTGCACGTAAACTTTTTTACTTAATACTTTGTACCGTTCCCTAAAGCGGAGCCCCCCGAGGCGTAAACTTCCACTTTTTATTAGATCTTTTTAAACAAGGCCAATAACCGCTCTTTAGTCATAATCGATTTCCAGTCTTTACCTAAAGCATTTTCCCATAAAGGTGTTAATCCAAAGGAAACGTTTATCATAATATCAAATTCTTGATCCGTTAAGTTTGCACATACCCCCTTTGGTAAGGTGATTTTATGTTTTTCTTGCATCTTTTTAAACATTGCTACGCCTTCGGGATAAAATTCTTCTAAATACTGAAAAACTAAACAGTTACCGATGCCGTGTTTTACCCCCAATAAATAGGACAAACCATAACTCATAGCGTGTGCCACGCCTACTTGTGAATAAGCGATGCTCATACCACCATGCCACGAAGCCATCATTAATTTATCTCTTGATGCTACCGATGTGATATCATTTAAATACACCTCTTTACATAAGTCTAATGCTTTCTCTCCATAACTCTGACTAAAGGCGTTTAAAAAAGTACCATTAAGCGACTCAATACAATGTATATAACAGTCCATACCAGTATAAAACCATTGGTCTTTTGGAACGCCTTGCGTTAAATTAGGATCTAATACAACTTGATCAAATGGCGTATAATCGGAGTTGATACCCAATTTTTTTTCTGGGCCCATGAGCACCGTGGTTCTAGAAACTTCTGCCCCAGTTCCGCTAATGGTTGGAATTCCGACATGATAAATAGCAGATTTTTTTACCAAATCCCAACCTTGGTATTCTGCTGCACTTCCGCTGTTGGTTAGCATAATAGCAACTGCTTTGGCCAAGTCTAATAAGGTACCACCGCCAATTCCTATGATTCCAGAAGGTAATTCGGAAAAGCTTTCTTTAATTTTTTCTACTAAAACATCAATCTGCCCCGTTTTAGGCTCTTCCGCTGCCGAAATAAAAATAATTTGATCGTTAAATAACAAGGGGATTTCTGTTATCAGTGATTGTCCTTCAAAAACGTCATCAACAAAAAAAATAAAAGGTGCTTCAGAATTTTTTCTTTTTGGCACGAGTATTTCACCTAATTGCTGAAAACTACCATGACCAAATACTACTCTTGGTACCATCGGAAAATTTCTAAACTTCATGCTTATAAAAATTTTAAAAGTTCATTTAATCCATTTATGGTTACAAATGTTTTTCCATTCGTATCATTTTCATGTACCTCTTCATGTTGCCATGTGGTATGAAAAGGCACGTGAATGGCTTTAGCACCAATATTGATTAAAGGTAAAACGTCTGATTTCAGAGAATTTCCAATCATTAAAAATTCGGTCACAGGCACTTCTAAATGTGCTAATAGATTTTTGTAATTCTTTTCTTTTTTATCACTCAATACTTCTACATGATGAAAATAATGTAAAAGATTAGACCGTTCTAATTTTCGTTCTTGATCTAATAAATCACCTTTCGTCAATACGATTAAACGGTATTTTTTAGAGAGATTTTCTAAAACCAGCTCTACATCATTTAATAACTCCACGGGATGCGAAATCATTTCCTTGCCTATCATCAAAATCTCTGAAATAGTTTTTTGTGACACTTCTTGGTTCGATAAATCTAAAGCCGACTCAATCATTGAAAGCATAAAACCTTTGATGCCGTAGCCGTAAAGGGCTAAATTTTTAATTTCTATTTTAAAAAGCTCTTGGTCTATTTTGTTTTTGGTTTCGTAACCTTCTAATAAGTTGGCAAATTTTTCTTCGGCTTCTCTAAAATAGGTTTCATTAACCCAAAGGGTGTCATCCGCATCAAAACCAATCACTTTTATTTCTTTATAATCTATTTCCATGCTTTTTTGGCTCTTTCTAAATCCTCTGGAGTATCTATTTCGATACCAGAAACCGTTGTTTCTACCATCTTTAATTTTTTACCATATTCCAAATAACGAATGGCTTCAATCTTTTCTGTGGCTTCTAATTGCAACATCGGCAAACGTTGAAAATCCATCAAAGCTCTTTTTCTGAAGGCATAAATACCTTTGTGTTTGTAATAAATACTATTGATATCTTTAGCCCTTGGATATGGAATAGGCGATCTTGAAAAATATAAGGCAAAGTTGTTGGTATCGACAATCACTTTTACGGTATTGGGATTGCTTATCTCATCCCAATCGGTAATTTTTACCATTAAAGATGCTAAATCTATTTCTTTATTTGGGTCTTCATCAAACACTTGCAAAACGCTCGCTAAACTCTCTTTTTCAGTAAAAGGCTCATCGCCTTGAACGTTCACAATAATATCAACATCCAATTGTTCCACGGCTTCTGCAATGCGGTCGCTACCACATTCGTGTTCATTTTTGCTCATAATGGCCTTTCCACCGGCTTGGACAATTAAATCAAAAATGATTGGACTATCGGTTACCACAAAAACAGCATCGAATAAATTTGTATGTACTGTTGCTTCGTAAGTTCTTAAAATCACTGGTTTTCCAGCTAAATCTTGCATTAATTTAGCTGGAAAACGAGAAGCCGCATAGCGTGCGGGAATCATTGCTATTCGTTTCATTTTTAAAAATGAGGTATTAAACATTTGTTTTTCGAGGACGTATTTTTCTGTAAATCCAAAAAATTATTGATAAAATAATGATGACTAAAACAATTGCTATCATAGGCGCAAAAATAGAAGCCGTTGTAACCACAATAGCAGTTCCTGTTTCAACAGTGGACACTATAGGATTGGCTAAACCGCCAGTTGATGCCGTTGATGCCAATCTGCTCGTTGCAGACGCACCTTTTATGGCTGTTGCTGTTCCTCCTCCAGCAATAATAGCTAAGGACCATGTTACAGCTGGGTCTAAATTTGCGACTGTTGACACCATAACTGCCGTTCCAGCGATGGCGGCTAAGGGAACGGCAAAACCATCTAATACATTATCAACCCAGGGGATAAAATAAGCAAATGTTTCGATAATCATAGCCACTCCAAGTGTTATTACAGCGGTTAAACTTCCTATCCATTGCCAACTATCATTTAGTTCCCATTTACCAAAAAACGCAGCCAAGCTCAATGCAAATAAGGGTAAAAAAACTCTAAACCCTACCGATGCTGCAAGCCCAACACCTAAAAAGATGCTTAATATGGTTTCTGATGTCATACGATATGCTATTGTAATTTTTCAATTCTAGTGTTATATTAAGCCTGTTTTAGCCAGCCCAACCCTTTTTCTTTTTCACCAGTCCTGCATTAAAAAATGATTCCGTGGCTACGGCTATGCACTAATTTTTTGCCTTGACCAAGCAAAAAATAACGGCGGCTTAACCGACACAACGAACTTAATACAACACTAATTAGTTAGTCAAGAAAAAATCCTTTTTAAAACCAATCAAATATAACTTATTTTTTGCTCTTGTTACGGCGGTATATAACCATCGCATATTTTCTTTGTCCATGCCATTAGGCATATAGGGTTGTTCTACAAAAACGGTATTCCACTGTCCGCCTTGCGATTTATGACAGGTAATCGCATAAGAAAACTTTACTTGTAGCGCATTAAAAAACGAATTGTTTTTAACCGCCATAAATTTTTTATATTTCGAGGTTTCACTTTCATAATCTTTCATCACCTCTTGGTACAATCGATTTCCGTCTTCGTAGGGTAATGATGGTGCTTCGGCGGCAATGGTATCTAAAAGCAATACGGTTTCAAATGGGTCTTGCTTTGGATAATCGACCATTTTTACTTTTACTTCGGCAAATTTAAAAGTATATATTTCTTTGATGCTAAAAATTTCGAGAACTTCAATGATGTCGCCATTGGCAATAAAACCAGCCTCAGAGTTTGGTTTCAACCAAAAATAATTATTCTTAACAACCATCATATAATCACCTACCGAAATATCGTTTTCTAAATTGAGGATCCGTTGCCGAATATTTTCATTGTACAAATTCGCGCGTTTATTCGAGCGAACAATAAATGCAGTTTCTTCTTTTCCGTTAACGGAATACGATTCTTCTATGGCTTCTAAAATTTCATTACCCTCAATTAAACGCACAATATCTTTAAAAGGAGCAACATCAAACTTAAAATCGTCATAAAATTCATTTTGCAGCTGTTCTCTTAGATTGGTCGCATTATATAAAATTCCTGAGTCTTGCGCTTGCCGTACTACTTCATCTAACTCTAGCAGTTTCACCTCTTTATTATAGTTTAAAAATAATTTACCTTCGTCTAAAGCTGGACTCAACTCTAACCTAACCGGCGGCAGCTGTGCAGTGTCGCCTATTAAAATAATTTTACATCCATGACCAGAATATACAAATTGAATTAAATCGTCTAGTAAAGAACCGTTTTCAAATAACTTAGAATCGGCCGGAGTATCGGGTATCATAGAGGCTTCATCGACAATAAAAATAGTATTTCTGTGTTTGTTGGGCGCTAAAATAAATTGTACTCCTCCTCCACTTAGTTTTTTAGGAAAATATATTTTTCTGTGAATGGTAAATGCTTGTGTATTTGAGTAATTAGACATTACTTTAGCTGCCCGACCAGTGGGTGCCATCAAAATAGACTTCATAGTGGTCTGCCATAAGTTGGAAACTATAGTGCCAATTATAGTCGTTTTTCCCGTTCCTGCAAATCCTTTTAATAAAAATATAGCCTCCTTCTCTGTGGATAAAATAAAGCCTGCCAATTGTTCCAAAGCCCTATTTTGCTTGTGCGTTGGCTGATGTGGAAATTTCTCTTTTAATAGGCTGTAAAATGTTTCAGAAGTTAAAGCTTTCATATAAGGTCAAAGATAATAAACTGATTTAAACTTTTTGCTTTCTGGTAAAAATTAGGAATTTTTTGAACAGTTGAAGTCTTTTTTGCGTTGCATAATCTCTATCAATCAGGACTGGGGAACAAAAAAATCAAAAATAATGAACGAAAAAGAGCTCCATAAGGCTTCGGGATTTAGAGAATGAAAAAAGTAAAAATTTTTTCAATAATGATTTTTAAGCATAAATACTTTTGTGATTAAAAAAAAATTGTAGATTTGTGTCAACCACATTAATTAAATAACACGAAAAAAAAATGAAGATCGTTTTACAAATAATACTTTGGATTGCATCGTTTGGTTTTGCATTCTTAATTTACAAATCAGTAAATGCACCAATCGAATTTGCCAATGTGAAACAAGAACGTTTCCAAAAAGTTATTAATAGCTTAAAGGACATTAGAAATACCCAAGAAGCATTTAAATTATCAAATGGCAGGTATGCCAAAGATTTCAATTCATTAATAAGCTTTGTTGAAACTGGTAAATACGTAATTACACAACAAAGAGATACGTCCTATTTAGAGTTCAATAAAGATTTTGGAATTGACATGCTTACTGAGAAAAAAATTATTGATACTTTAGATTTCGTTTCTGTAAAAGACTCTTTATTTAAAAAAGACGATCGTTACAAAACAATGATGAATGTTCCTTACGCTGCAAATGGTGAAAAATTTACTATGGATGCTGGTTTTGTAGAGAAAAGCAGTTTTAGAGTTGCAGTTTTCGAAGCTAAAGTCCCTAAGGAAGTAGTTTTGGCCGATCAGCCAAAAGATTTAGTGGCTAGAGAAAAAACCTATGTAAATGTTGAAGAAGTTAATGGACCAGACATTAAAGTTGGTTCCATGGAAGAGGTAAGTACCAACGGTAACTGGCCACCGATATATGACAAAAAAAATCAAAGAAATTAACACCAAAAACAACTCCGATTTGAGTTATACAAAATTGTCCATTCAGATTAGTTTGAATGGACTTTCTTTTTGTGTCTTAGACTCCATTAGCAATACCATTATTAAACAAGAGCGTACTACGTTCTCTGAAGAATTAATTCCGTTTCAGGTTTTAAAAAAATTAAAGGAGGTTTTAGAAAACAATGAAATCGACAAAATGTCGTTTTCAGATGTTACGATCATCCATCGAAATGCCTTATTTAGCCTGGTCCCAAAAGCACTTTTTGATAAAAAAGAGATAGCGAATTATCTTAAATTTAATACTAAAATTTTAGCTAATGACCTTATTGCTTGTGATGAAATACTCAATTTTGACATTATAAATGTTTACGTGCCATTTGTTAACATCAATAATTATATTTATGAACTTTTTGGTGAATTTGTATTTCAGCATAATGGCACCGTACTTATTCAAAGTTTATTGAATAATTTTGATGGTGGAAAAGAACCTGTTTGTTATGTTCATGTTTTGGAGCAACAACTTGATATTACCGTAATAGTCAATAAAAAATTACTATTTTACAACAGCTTTAACTTCAGCACCAACGACGATTTTATTTATTATATTCTTTTTGTGATTGAGCAACTAAAACTAGATGCTGAAACCTTAAAACTAAAGCTTTTTGGCAACATTGAAGAAGATGACCAACTTTTTAATGTATGCTTCAAATATGTTAGAAATGTGTCTGTTTTTGTACCGACAAACTTATCATACCTAATGGATATTGACCATCATAAAAGTATTGACTTCACCACATTAAGCGCTTTATAATGAGAATAATATCAGGAAAACATAAGGGAAGAAAAATCACAGCACCCAAGAAATTGCCAGTAAGGCCAACGACTGATATGGCTAAAGAAGCCTTATTCAATATTTTAAACAATACCTATTATTTTGAAGATTTAATAGTGCTAGATTTATTTGCAGGAACAGGAAATGTAGCCTACGAATTTGGTTCTAGAGGATGTGATAAAATTATTTGTGTTGATGAAAACATAGGCTGTATTAACTTTATCGCCAAAACTTCAGAAACATTGGCTTTAAATATTAGCAGCATAAAAATTGATGTTTTTTCGTATCTAGAAAAAACAAGTCAAAAGTTCGATATTATATTTGCAGACCCACCTTACAATTTAGAATTGGAAGGTTTTAGTAAAATTCCAGCCTTAATTTTTAAGAATGAACTGCTCTTAGAAAATGGCTTACTCATTTTAGAACACTCAAAACATACTGTTTTATCCGCGTTGCCAAACTTTAGTAGTGAACGAAAATATGGCGGTAGTGTTTTTAGTTTTTTTGAGGTAACATAATAAATTTCAAATAATACCTAAGGTTTGTCGTATACCTTATCTAAAAACATAAACCAACAATGAATAATCTGAGCTTTCCTATTAAGTTTGTTTTTAATATTACCACACTGTCTAACGATTTTACCGCTACAGACGCCACAGGAAAAACGATAGCGTTTGTAAAACAAAAATTGTTTAAATTTAAGGAGGATGTTTCTGTTTTCGAAAATGAAAGCAAAAGCATTGTGCTTTTTAAAATAAATGCCGATAAATGGATTGACTTTTCTACAGCCTACAGTTTTACTGATCCTCAGGGTCAAGCCCTTGGAAAAGTAGCGCGTAAAGGTTGGGCGTCAATTTGGAAAGCGAAGTACGAATTAATAGACCAACACCAAAAATTACAATACCACATTCGTGAAGAAAATGCTTGGGTAAAAGTTATGGATGGTTTGTTGGGTCAAATTCCTATTTTAAACATTTTTACGGGTTATTTATTTAATCCCTCCTATATTGTTACCAATCTTGATCATAAAATTGTGGTTCGTTTAAAAAAGGAAGCCTCTTTTTTTGGTCGAAAGTTCGAGGTTACTAAACTCACAGATATTGATGTCGATGATGAACAACGCATACTTTTAGGCTTAATGATGATGATTTTGTTAGAAAGAAGGAAAGGGTAAAAAATTACATGTAAAAATAAGATTTTACACTAAAAAATACTTTACTAGCAGATCCCATTAAGAATCTGTATTAATTCAACCAACTATTTTAAATTGGTTGCTATGCAACTTTTAAAAATAGAATTTCATTAAAAAGCAGGTCATAAGCCGGATTCTGTTCTCTTTGAATAATTCCAAAAATACCTTATCATTTATCTGGGCTTTTAATTGCTTAAAAGCTCTAACCGCCTACCCTTCAGCACGGGCGTGCAGCCCTTAAAACTGATTTACATGACGTTTCACCGCATAGAGTTTACCTGGTTTCACTACAGCATTACCTGTACCTGCTTTCTGTTGCACTTGTCCTACACTAAAACTAGTTTAGAGCGGCGGGCGTTACCCGCTATGCTGCACTATGGTGTCCGGACTTTCCTCCTTGTCTCGAACTTGATTCGAGGTCTGTTTAAATATTCGAAAATAATAAACAGCTACTGAAACAAGTTCAGCACACGGCGATAAGGTGACCTGCTGGCACAAAGATAAATAAAAAATTTGTTGAAATCGACCCTACAAAAACCATAAATAGAGAGAAAACTGCTATTATTATTACTGACCGACAAATAAAAGTTTTTTATTTGCCCCACCAGAAATAACGAAAAGTAATTTCGACCTCCCAGAAGGAGGGGTAAAATATAAAAATGTATTTATGAATTGTTGATAAATAAATACCTTAACCCCATTAATTACGCCATAAAATGCCAAGCTATTTTTATATTTGTAACTCGTCTTAACGGCTAGTATAAATCAGAAAAAAAGCAATCAGTATTTGGAACCCTTTGTAGTATCTGCACGTAAATATAGACCTCAAACATTTAAAGATGTTGTTGGGCAAGAGGCCATAACAAACACGCTTTTGAATGCTATTGAAAACAATCATCTTGCGCAAGCCTTGTTGTTTTGCGGGCCAAGAGGCGTTGGTAAAACTACTTGTGCACGTATTTTAGCCAAGAAAATTAATGAAGATGGTAGCCAACAACAAGATGAAGATTATGCCTTTAATATTTTTGAGTTAGATGCCGCATCCAATAACTCCGTTGATGATATTCGAAATTTAACCGATCAGGTTCGCATTCCACCTCAGGTTGGTAAATATAAAGTTTATATTATTGATGAGGTTCACATGTTATCGCAAGCTGCTTTTAATGCTTTTTTAAAGACTTTAGAAGAACCGCCAAAACATGCTATTTTTATTTTAGCTACTACAGAAAAACACAAGATAATTCCGACCATACTTTCGCGTTGTCAAATATTCGACTTTAAAAGGATTACGGTAAAAGATGCCGCGAACTATTTAAAATATATAGCAGAAAATCAAGAAATTGAAGCAGAGGATGATGCTTTGCATATTATTGCTCAAAAAGCAGATGGTGCAATGCGCGATGCCCTTTCTATTTTTGACCGAGTAGTTAGTTTTTCAGGTAAAAAATTAACTCGAAAAGCGGTAACAGATAATTTAAACGTATTAGATTACGATACTTATTTCGCTACCACCGATTTTATTTTAGCACACGATATTCCATCACTCTTAGTTTTATTCAATGAAACATTAGCCAAAGGTTTTGATGGGCACCATTTTATCAGTGGTTTAGCTTCGCATTTTAGAGATTTAATGGTTTGCCAACATCCGGCTACTATCACACTTTTAGAAGTTGGCGATGAAGCAAAAAAGCAATATTTAGAACAATCGAAAAAAACCTCAAGTTCTTTTCTTTTTCAAGCGATTGATATTGCCAATGACGGAGATATTAAATATAAAACAAGCAGAAATCAACGGCTTTTAGTGGAACTAACGCTAATGAAATTATCCTCCATCAATTATGATGGAGAAAAAAAAAATCTGAATTCCTAAACCATTCAAAGACTTCAAACTATATTCTTCCTGCTGCTCTTTTTAAAAATAGCATCGTAATAAAGAAAAGTTCAAATTCAGAACCTTTATTAACAACCAAAGAGTTTCCTAAGCTTGTTGATGAAAAAATAGATAGTATTTCACCTGACTCAATTAATGAAATTGAAACAAAAAACACTGAAGAAAGTATCTTAGAAAACCGTTTATCTGAAAGTAATCCCGACAATAGTGAAACCTCAGAAACAGAAACTGTAGAATCTATTGCTAACAATTCTCAAAAAAAGGAAGAAGACAAACCTGTTAAAATAAATATTAATACACAACAAAACCGAGTTTCGGGCTTATCATTATCCAGCCTTAAATTAAAAAAAGAGCATCAACAAAATAAAAAAGTTGCTGCAGTTAATGAAAGTCAACTGCCTGAATCACCCTTTAGCGAAGAAGAAATGCAAAAACATTGGGCAGATTTTGTGCATCAAATTGATGTTGAAGGTAGAAAAATTTTGGCATCAAACTTAAATACCGATATTCCAAAACTTAAAGAAGATACTACTATTTGGATAGAGCTGCCCAATAGTACCATGAAAAAAGAAATTGAACGCGAACAGTTCGATTTATTAGAGTATTTAAGAGTAAAATTAGACAATTACGCTCTAAAACTTAAAATTACAGTCAACGAAACCACCGCCAAAAAATTTGCTTTTACGCCCGAGGAAAAATACGAAAAGTTAAGAGAAAAAAACCCAGCGATTGATATTTTAAGACGGGAATTTGATTTGGACTTATAAGTATGTAAGTTATCAGTTAAAAATTAACACCTAAAATTTCATACTTAAAACTTTTAGTAAGCAGTACTTGGTTTTTGTACTTTCTACTTTGTACTTCATACTTTGTACTTTTTTCAACTTGTACTTGATTGTTTTTTTTATTTTTATTTTTGAATCATTTAAAATGATGTAAACATTACGAAAAAAAACTCTTATCCCCTAAAATACCACTTCAGCAAGATATTTCTACAGTTGAGTCGCTTCCTTTTCGATTAAAGGCATAAGAGTTGCAGTTTTGTCATGTAATGAACAACTACTGAAACAAATCAGTAGCTAAAAAACAATCAAATGAAAAACTTATTAATTACATCCGTATTATTATTAGCTACCTTTTTTGGATTTTCACAAGAAGCAAAAGGGCAAAACATTAGTGTAACCATAGACAATGTATCTAGCGATGAAGGTAAAGTCTTAGTCTCACTGCACACCGCAGAAACATTTATGAGAGGACAGGGAATTCAAAATTTACAAAGTGAAATCAAAAATGGTAAAGTTACTTTTACCTTCCTGAATGTAGCGAATGGAGCCTATGCCATCATGGCTATTCACGATGCTAATGATAACAAGCAAATGGATTATGAAGCTAATGGAATGCCTAAGGAAAGTTATGGTATGTCTGGCAACGAAATGACTTTTGGCCCACCAAATTTTGCAGATGCAAAATTTGAAGTAAAAGATAAAGATTTAACCTTTAATATTCGATTTTAGTAGGGTTCAAATTATAACATCAGGTTAGAAAGCGCAGAGAGCCAAAAGAACATTTTCCTCTGCGCTTTTCAATATTCAATTATTAAATACCTATCAAATTTTTTTTAAAATCAGGTTCATTTTTATTACGGTAAAGTCATCTAGAAATGAGCATTTTCAAAGTTAAAAAGCTAACTAAAAGAAGACCTCAAAAATAGCTATATTATAGATAGTTTTTATAATTTTATACTCTAAAACAATTTGGATGACGATTACGCAATTACAATACGTTCTGGCTGTTGCAGAGTATCAAAACTTTACACTAGCAGCAGAAAAAAGCTTTGTTACGCAACCTACTTTAAGTATGCAAGTACAAAAGTTGGAGGATGAATTAGACATTTTAATTTTTGATAGAAGCAAAAAACCAATTGCAGTAACCGAGGTTGGTAAAAAAATTGTAGCACAAGCTAAGAATATTGTAAATGAGGCCAATAGAATTAAGGATATTGTAGATCAAGAAAAAGGTTTTATCGGGGGAGAATTTGTCTTGGGAATTATACCTACCGTAATGCCCACTCTTTTGCCGATGTTTTTAAATACTTTTATTAAAAAATATCCTAAAGTTAATTTGATTATTGTCGAACAAAATACCGATGATTTAATTCGTAATATTCAGGACGGCCATATTGATGCCGCGATTGCAGTAACTCCTTTGGAAATTGAATTCATTAAAGAACGACCTTTGTATTATGAACCTTTTGTAGGCTATATTCCTAAAAATCATCGATTAAGTAATATTACTAAACTTAATACTGATGATTTAGATATCAATGATATTTTATTATTACAAGACGGACATTGCTTTAGAGATGGCGTGTTAAACTTATGTAAGACTTCAAAAACACAGCATAGCGAAAGTTTTCAGCTGCAAAGCGGGAGTTTTGAAACCCTAATTAATTTAGTGAATGAAGGAATGGGCATGACACTTTTGCCATTTTTAAATACCTTAAACCTTGATGAAAGTAAACAAGAAAACTTAAAGTATTTTAATGCACCTTCACCCGCTAGAGAAGTAAGTATTATTTACCATAAAAGTGAATTAAAAATTCAGATTACAGATGCGCTTAAGGATGTTATTTCCGGCATTGTTCGAGGTGCTATTGCTTTCCAGGATGTAAAAATTATAAGTCCAATAAGTAAAACAAAATAATAAAAAGCAAAAAAGCCACCGATCTTGGTGGCTTTGTTTTTTTATGCATTTATATATATTAAACTTTGTTTTAATTCTGGCTTATCAGTGATAAATTGTTTTAACCAAATTTTTAGTTCTTCTACCTCTTCGGGTAACAATGTTAAAATTGCTTTTTTCACTTCTTTACAAAATAATATTGTATCGAAACTAACTTTATTGAGTACCATTTTTGTGTACTCAAGCATTGAATCTCCCATAATAAATAAGATATTAATTAGTTGCCCTCTAAGTTAACCAAAAAAAGTTACATCTAATTGCTTTCTAATCGTTAAAATTTAGATAAATTGCTCATAAATTAGTTGAAACAACTAATTTCAAAGGCTTTTTGACCATCCACTTGTATGAGAAAATCAATACTTATATTCCTTGCAGCCTGCTTTTTAATCGCTTGTTCATCAACTAAATATGGGCAACTAAAAAAGCAATCTAGTCAGCTTTTAAAAAATGCAATATTTGAAAATCAGTTTTTAGGGGTTCTGGTGTATCATCCAGAAAAAAAAGATACTATCATAAATTATAATAGTCGTAAGTATTTTACGCCCGCTAGCAATACCAAAATTGTAACCCTATATACCTCATTGCTCACTTTACCAGATCGTATTCCGGCATTAAAATATATTGATATTAACGACACGCTATACATTCAAGGCACAGGAGACCCAACATTACTGCATCCCTATTTTAAAGATAGTACCACGCTACAATTTTTAAAAAAATACAAAAATATTGCTTTATTCCTTAATAATTTTGAATCAGAACGCTTTGGTCCAGGTTGGGCTTGGGAAGATTATGAATTTTACTATCAGCCAGAACGCAACAGTTTTCCTATATATGGAAATGTAGCTACTATTTTTAAGTCCGATTCGCTACACGTAATTCCCAATTATTTTGCCAATAAAGTTACGGCTATTGATTACATTAAAATGCGCGAGGATTACAGCAATACTTTTTATTTTAACCCTCAAAGAAAAGATACGCTTGAAACTCCTTTTATAATAGACAGTTTGTTAACTAAAGCACTTTTAGAAGAAGTATTGCATAAAAAAATAAGGATCACCAATTCCTTTCCAGCAGGAGAAAAAAGCACCTTGTATAGCGTAGCATCAGACTCGGTTTACAAAAGAATGATGAAAGTAAGTGATAATTTTTTAGCCGAGCAATTGTTGGTATTATCAAGTTCTACCTTATCTGAAAGCTTGAGTATTGAAAAAGTACAAGAAAATATGCTTAAAAATCAATTGTCAGATTTAAGCCAACCGCCTCGATGGGTTGATGGATCAGGATTATCGCGCTATAATTTATTTTCGCCAGCATCTTTTGTTTATATTTTGGACAAAATGTATGCAGAACAACCAAGAGAACGCTTGCTCAATTTTTTCCCTATTCAAAAATCACCAAACTCCGAAGCCTCTGAAAAACCCTATATCTATGCAAAATCGGGCTCTTTTGGTAACAATTATAATTTGAGTGGCTATTTGCTTACTAAATCGGGTAAAGTTTTGATTTTCAGCTTTATGAACAACCATTACAAAGTACCTACATCGGAATTAAAAAAAAGAATGTTTGCTATTTTTGAAAACTTAAAGGATAATTATTAAAGTAGCTTTCGAGTTTAAAGTTTATGGGTGCAATTAAAATGAAGGAACAAAGTTTATGAGTTTGGAAAAAGGTTTAGGAGTTTATTCTTCCAAACTAACTCACTAACCACAAGCTCACTAAACCGCCACTCCGCTAACATAACTGATGTATTTTTACATGCTGTAGCAACATAATTGATTTACCATCGATTATTTCGCCAGAGGCAATCATTGAAAAGGCAGTTTCAAATTGGAGTTTTAGCACTTCAATATTTTCTGTTTCATCTTCGGCACCTCCGCCTTCGTTAACTTTTACGGCATCATCAATATAGCCTATAAAAAAATGGATTTTTTGCATTACCGTACCTGGAACCATAAAGCTTTCAAAAACTTTTGTTACGTGTTCAATTTTATAACCGGTTTCTTCTAAAACTTCTTTTTTTATACAAACTTCAGGGGAATCACCATCTAAAAGTCCGGCACAAACCTCAACTAACATTCCTGATTTATGTGCATTTTGATAGGCTGGCATTCTGAACTGTCGTGTTAAAATTACCCATTTCTCTTTTTTATGGATTAAAAGGATAGCCGCCGCATCACCACAATCATATACTTCACGTTTTTGTTTTTCCCATGAATCATCCTCTCTTTGATACTCAAAAATAAAATTATTTAAGGTGTACCAATTATTTGATAAAACTTCTTTTTTGATGTTCTTTATTGCTCCGTTTTTCATGAATTAGGATTTTAACCGAATGGTCCATTCGAAAATAAAAGTAGAAACCACTACCCCATTTGTATTAACACCGACCGATTGCATCCAAATCGTTTGTCCTTCTCCATTAGTTACTGTTTTATCGATGGCATCTTTTATTAAATGACCATCTTCACAAGTAAAAGTGATTTTACCTGTTGCTTTTTTGGAGAAATTAGCATTATTATTGGCTACTAACATCGATATTTTATGGCCGCTTTCTTGTATTTGATCAATCATCATAGCGCCTGTACTTAATTCTGCGGCCATACCTTGCACTGCCCAAAACATAGAATTAAATGGATTCTGATTTACCCATCTGTGTGTTACGGTCACGACTGCTTTATTTTTATCTAAAGAACGCAAACGCACGCCACACCACCATGCAGACGGTAACTTAAAAAAAGAAAAGTAATTGAACTTACTCGGGGAAACTGCCATAACAAAATTAAAATTTTCATAAAAGTAACTAAAAAATTTCTTCAAAACCACTCTCTGCTATTTACAAGTGCTTTGTACTTTTTATTTATTTTCTAATTACAAAATAGAAATTTTCTATTCATCCCGCCTAAAATTATGAAATTAAAATTCCTATCTCCCAAAAGGTAAGTTTAATCGGCAAGCCTTGAAAACATTAAGAAAAAAGCCAAATCGCCATAAATTTATAAAATTAAAATTGTTAAATATATGTTAATTTATAGTACTATGTGTTACATAGTACCTTTTTTTAGCCATATATTTGTATAAGAAATTACTAAGTTATGACCGATACTCTAAGCAAACACGAAAAAAACCTATCCGCACTTACCCATGCCGCAACCTTCTCAAAGTTCTTTATTCCGTTTGGGAATTTTATAGTGCCCTTAATACTTTGGACAGCAAATAAAAATGACTATAAATTTGTGGACTACAATGGCAAACAAGTTTTAAACTTCCAAATTAGTTTATTGCTTTATTCTATTGTATTAGGCATTATTACTATTCCTTTTATCGTAGCTTTTTTGCCTAATCTATTTGAATTTGGTAATTTTTCTTTCGGAAATCTCAATAAATACAACAGTTTTAATTTTAATTTTGATAAAAATGACTTTAAATTTGGAAGTTGGTTAATTCCTGTTGGTATTGCGGGCTTGTTGCAAGGGGCACTATTTATCGTCAATATTGTTTACACCATATTGGCAGTTATTAAAACCAATGACGGTCAAAAATTCGCCTATCCTTTAACCATAAAATTTATAAAGTAACCCATAGACTGCACCTATTAAAAATGCTAGTTCGCATATTTTATGTGAAGCGCAACGGAATAAAAAATATATCTAGAACTGTTTTAAATCAAATGACATATAAACGGTTAAAGTAAAATTTAAAGGGTATTCATCAAACCTTTAATTATCGGAGTTTATTCATCAATCAAAAGAAATCAAAAAAAAATGTGTATTCCTCATCAGAATCATTTAAACAAAAAACGAACAGTTCAATTATGCAGCCAATCCTATCCAATAAACAAAACAACTTTGTAAAGTTTACCAACTGCATTAAAAGCAAGAAAAAATTATGAATGTAGAAAATACAAAAGCCCAAATGCGCAAAGGGGTATTAGAGTATTGCATCCTCGCTATTTTAAATGGCGAAGATAAATATGCTTCCGAAATTCTTGACACGCTCAAAGACGCTAAAATGCTCGTAGTAGAAGGTACTATTTACCCTTTACTTACCCGCTTAAAAAATGCTGGATTATTAAATTATCGATGGGAAGAGTCCACTTCTGGCCCCCCAAGAAAATACTACACATTAACTGAAACAGGTAAACTATTTTTAAAAGAACTAGATACTACTTGGGATGAATTAAGAAGTGCAACAAATTTGGTAACCAACAACAAAAACAACTAACGATGAACAAAACAGTAAATATAAATCTCGCTAATATTCTTTTTCATATTGATGAAAACGCTTATGACAGAATGAAAAGGTATCTTGAATCTGTAAAGCGATCGTTTGCGAATACAACTGGAAGTGATGAAATTTTAGCCGATATCGAAGCCAGAATTGCAGAGCTTTTTCACGAAAAACTAGCAAACGAAAGACAGGTGATTACCTTAAAAGAAGTGGATGAAGTGATCACCATAATGGGGCAACCAGAAGATTACATGGTAGATGAGGATATTTTTGATGACGAACCAAAAAGCAATACTGCCGAAACTAAAAGAGTTAAAAAATTATACCGCGATATTGATACAAAATATGTGGCTGGAGTTTCTGCTGGACTTGCGCATTATGTGAGTGTTGACCCACTTTGGGTTCGAATACTTTGGATTGGTTTAGCCTTTTTCTCGGGCGGAGGCTTCATCTTAATTTACGGTTTATTATGGATTTTAATTCCAGAAGCTAGAACAACATCGCAAAAATTAGATATGCGTGGCGAAGATGTAAACATTAGCAATATTGAGCGCAAAGTAAAAGAAGGTTTTGATGATGTTGCCGAACGTGTTAAAAATGTAGATTACGAGAAAGTTGGTAACAAAGTTAAAAGTAGTAGCAAAACTTTTTTTGATACCATTGGCGATATGATTATGTTTTGCTTTAAAATTTTCGGGAAATTAATTGGTATTATACTCATAATGGCAGGCGGAGCTGGTTTAATTTCACTAATAGTCGGCCTGCTTACCGCTGGTGTTTTTGACAGTGTAAATATTGGGCCACTCAACTTATACGAACTGGTAGATGCTACAAATACACCACTTTGGATTGCGGCAACCATTGCTTTCTTTTTAGCCGCCATCCCACTTTTCTTTTTGATGTATTTAGGACTAAAGATTTTAGTTACCAATTTAAAGTCTATTGGTGCTATCGCTAAATTTACTTTATTAGGCGTATGGTTAATTTCGTTAATATCCATTATTGTTTTAGGCGTTCAGCAAGCCACTTCCAGAGCTTTTTGGGATACGTCTGTGGTTACAAATGAACACTTTGTAGAAAACCAGATGGACACCTTGAATATCACACTAATCTCTAATGATGTCTATTGGAAAAGAAAAAAAATGAATTTAGGCGATTTAATTATCAGTTTTGATGACAATGGTAATGAAATATTAGTATCAAACGACGTACGCTTCAAGTTTAAAACTTCAACCGATTCTTTAGTGAGAATAGAAATTCAAAAAAATGCCAATGGAAATACCTTTTCAAACGCCCGAGAAACCGCAGAAAAAATAATATACAGCTATACTGTTGTAGGCAATACCATAAATTTAAATGATTTTTTAACGACAGACAGAAATAATAAATTTAAAAATCAAGAAGTAAAAGTTATTGTTTTCATTCCTAAAGGAAAATTGCTTCAATATACAGGTTTTGATGATGATTGGTGGAAATTAGATGTACAGAGAGATGACTATCCGGATGGTTCCCAAATTTCCGATTTCACCTATAAGATGAGTGCTAACGATAATTTAATTTGTACCAATTGTCCAGAAAAAGAAATTAATTTTTCTGACGATCATAATCGTGTAAAAATAAATGCCAACGGTATCGATATTAACATCAACGATAAGGGAGAAAAAGGAAAAATTAAGATTGATGAAAATGGCATCGATATAAACATCAACGATAACGGGGAAAAGGGAAAAATTAAAATTGACGAAAACGGAATTGATATTAACGTGAAGGATAATGGAGCATCGTTTAAAATGAAAATAGACGAGAATGGTGTCAAGGTAGATAATAACTAAACACTCTGGGTATGAGTATGACTTCAGCTACGCTCAGTCAACGTTTGTAAGACTTCAAAATTCTCCTTTTGGCTTTCTACATTATGACTAAAATCAACAAGTCAAGCATCAAAATCGACAACTGAGCCACAATTAGTACCAATAATGAACAAATAACAACAAATTTACATCAAACTTAAAAACCAAGAATATGACAACACTAGTAAAAATTGCCATTGCTTTAACATTAAGTCTATTATTATCATCCTGCGGATTAGATTTTAGTAGTGGAGAAAAAGGCAACGGAAACGTTCTTTCAGAAACAAGAGAAGTAAAACAAGACTTTACCAGCATTAATGCTTCAGAAGGCTTAAATGTGTATGTAACTCAAGCAGATGAGTTTAGTATTAAAATAGAAGCTGACGAAAACATTATCGATTTAATTGGTACCGATATTCAAGGAAATACACTAAAAATTCATGCCATTAAAAACATTGGGAGAGCCACTAAAAACGTTTATGTTTCCTTACCAAGCATCAGTAGTCTAAAAAGTTCTAGCGGAGCACAATTACAGACTGAAACTGAAATTACCGCGACAGAATTAACGCTAGATGCAAGTAGTGGTGCTCTTTTATCTACAAAAATTGAGGTTGAAAATATAGCTGTTGATGCCAGTAGCGGCGCTAATATTACCCTAACTGGAACTGCCAAAAAGAGTACTGTTGATGCTAGTAGTGGAGCCAATATAAATGCAAGTGATTTAATTTCTTCCATTTGCAATGCAAAAGCCAGCAGCGGCGCTAATGTAAAGCTAAACGTAAGCGAATCTATACATGCTGATGCCAGTAGTGGAGGGAATATAAGTTATTCCGGCACAGCAAAAATGAATGCAAAAAAGAATGTTTCGGGAAGTATCAATTTTAATGAGTAAAATTGGTTGTTCGTTGGTCGTTTTTTTTTACTGCTAACTAACGATTAAACGCTACCGACTTTAACTTTTGACATGCGACTATTCGACCTATTTTTTTTGAACTTGTCTTGAACTTGAACTTTAGATTAGCTACTTTAGTAGAAAATTAAACAGCATGATTATTGGCCTTAAAAAATACATCTTAACTTTAAAACATACCTTTAACATTTCTAGGGAATCAAGAGATTTTCAAGACAGTTTAATTGTCGGACTTTCTTTAGATGGAAAAACAGGTTATGGTGAAGCTACGGCAAACCCATATTATGAAATTACTATAGAAAGTATGATGGCGGAAATTAATGCCATCAAAAGAGAAATAGAAACCTTTAATTTTACGAAACCCGAAATATTCCACCAGTTTTTGGTGGAGAAAGGCTTGTCTAACTTTGCAATTTGTGCTTTAGACCTGGCAGCCAACGATTTATATGGAAAAATATTAGGAAAACCATTATATGAAATTTGGCGTACAACAATCGATAAATATCCCACAACCAACTATACTATTGGTATTGCTAGCATCGAAAAAATGCTGTCAAAAATGCAAGAAAACCCTTGGCCTATTTATAAAATAAAATTAGGTACTGATGAAGATGTGGCCATTGTAAAAGAACTGAGAAAACATAGCGATGCTATTTTTAGAATTGATGCTAATTGTGCTTGGACGGCTGAAGAAACCATTTATAATGCACAACAATTAAAAGCTCTAGGAGTAGAGTTTTTAGAGCAACCTTTAAAAGCGGATGATTGGACAGGGATGGAGCAAGTAATGCACCATAGCGTATTACCCGTTATCGCCGATGAAAGTTGCATTGTAGAAACTGATGTTGAAAAATGTGCGCTTCATTTTAGCGGCATCAACATAAAACTAACCAAATGTGGCGGACTTACCCCTGCCCTCCGTATGATTAGAAAAGCAAAAGATTTAGGTCTTAAAGTAATGGTAGGCTGCATGACGGAATCTACCGTTGGCATATCGGCCATTGCACAATTATTACCGCAATTAGATTATGTTGATATGGATGGTGCCTTACTTTTAAAAGAAGATATAGCCGATGGCGTTATTATTCAGAAGGATGCGAAGGTAATCTTCCCAACGCTTGGTGGTACCGGTGTAACCCTTAGATGAGCTTAAAATGATAGTTGAAGTTGATGATTTTCCAGGAAGAGAAATTACGATAAACCATAGGAAATATCTATATTTTGGAGGTACTGGGTATTTGGGACTTCAAACCGATGAGGGTTTTAAACAATTATTTATAGATGCTATTCAAAAATACGGCACCAACTATGGTGCCTCCAGAAAATCGAATATTCGAATTTCAATTTTTGAAAAGGCTGAAAACCATTTGGCAAATTTGGTGGGCAGTGAAGCATGTTTAACTTTATCATCGGGCTACTTGGCGGGTCAGTTTTTAGCACAAAATTTAGCTCAAGAAAAACATAATTTCTTTTATGCACCAAATACCCATTCCGCACTTTACAGAACAGACCTACCAGAACAAAAAAATAAAACCTACATTACCTTCAGTGCTTTAAACCTTGCTGTGAGGCACTATTTAGACGAAAACAAAAAAACTGCGCCTATAGTTTTTTTAGATGCTATTGATTTTTCAGGAGCAAATTACCCCTATTTCGAAGGTTTGAAAATGCTTCCTTTAGCCTCGATTATTTTAGTAGTCGATGATTCTCACGGAATTGGTGTTGTTGGCGAAAATGGCGGTGGAGTATTTCGGTATATACAAGACTTAGGCCCGAAAGAATTACTGGTAAGTTGCTCCCTTGGTAAGGGATTCGGCATACAAACTGGTGCTATTTTTGGCACCAAAGAAAGAGTTAAAAATCTAATGCAAACCGATTTTTTCGGAGGTGCTAGTCCCGCTAACCCAGCGAGTTTAGCCACTTTAATGGAGGCAGAGAATATGTATCATCAAAAAAGACAACAACTAGTCCGAAATATTGATGTATTCTTAACTCATTTAAAAAAGCCTTCAAAATTTCAGTTTATGAAAGGACATCCCGCTTTTAGTTTTTCGGATAAAAATTTAACCACACATTTAGAGAAGAATACTATTATAGTTACTAGTTTCAGATATCCTAATGAAGACTCCAATCTTATGAGCAGAATTGTTATAAGTGCTGCACATACCAAAACTGATATTCTTGCCCTTTGTGGGGTGCTTAATGAGTTTGAAAATTGAAAATATTTTAACGATTAAAAATTTCAAGAAATCCTCAAAAAATAAAGGCCGAGTGATGTAGTTACTTGCACTCTCGAAAACTCAAAAACATGGGAGTATATTAAAATACATTTACCAATCCTAAGACTTCAGGGCATCACTTAAATAGTCAACCCTTAAAAATTCGTTTTTATCTGAATTTGAAAATAGTATAAGGCTTTAAGGCAATTTTGAATGCTTTGAAAAAAGTGCAAAAATGAGGATTTCCATTTATTGATCATCCTTTTGAAGTTGAATGCTGCCGCCGCAAGTATAATATTGATGTTGTCTCCCACGATTCCCTTGTAAAAGTTGCGGTTCAGTCTGTGATCTGCTTTAATATGTCCAATAACGGGTTCTATAGCTGCTCTTTTTTTGTGTGCTTCACTGAGTTTTTTGCGCTGGTAATAACTTAAGTTTTTCTTGGGTGTCGATGGAATAAGGATTGTTGTTTCCCCGATCTGCTTTTTACCCCGATAGCCTCTGTCAACTTTTGCTGTTTTGGGGTGTTTTTCTGTTAATCTTTTTACTTGTTCC
Organism: Cellulophaga sp.; assembly: GCA_041738035.1. Taxonomy (GTDB): domain Bacteria; phylum Bacteroidota; class Bacteroidia; order Flavobacteriales; family Flavobacteriaceae; genus Cellulophaga. Next base: position 4,186 of record JBGSQM010000188.1, on the reverse strand, counting down.
AGGGTTGGTTCCAAAGTGTGTCCGTCATATTGATTACGAAAACCAAGCGCCCCGACAATGACCCCTGTGTCGGTCTTGGCAAACGATGCTTTGTTTCCAAACTCATACTTTTTATGTTCTTTTCCCTTGGATATGCAACAAACCTCTGGTTCGTGCAAGGAATAGACCTTGTTTTTTGAACCTCTTTTTTGTGCCAATACTTGTTTGTAAAGATCTAACTGGCTTTGATACTTTGAATTCGGCGGAAGGTTTCTTTCCAGTTCCCTGACCAGTCTACCCGCTATGGTCTTTACCTTTCTATCTGCCTTTCTGGCCTTTGCTTTATTCTTAGGATGGTGTCTAAAGCGTTGGGCTATGAAAAGTTCTTTTAGTGTTCTTGTATAGGTCTGCCTTACGGGTAATTGTTCTTCCTTTACTATTTTTTGACACTTTTTAATAATTTTTTTGTGTAGTTTGGCATCTGTTGGGAAGGTAATGTTTTTTTCCTGTACCGTAGTGTCAATATTGACGTTGGGATCATCGGCGTCATCTCCATTAATCCGAATACTTTCTTTTAAAATTAATTCAATGCCTTTTTCTCCAATTCTGTTTCTGAAATGAACCAGTTCGCTTGACTGACACGGCGGAGCTGATACAAAAGAGTTTTCACCACAAAAGTATTGGTAATAAATATTTTCACTCCATTGTTCTACCACACTTTCATCGGAAACGTTACGAATGTGTTTAAGCATTAACAAACCCACCATTAAGCGTATAGGTTTTGCCGGACGACCTTTGTCTTGACTATACAAGGGTAAAAAAGCTTCTTCAAAAACATCCCAATGAATTTTCTTTGCAAGAATAAAAAGAGGGTGATTTTGATTCAAAGTATCTTCAAAATTAAAGAACAAACTGCTTTGATTCGTGATTTTTTGCTTAGGTTTCATTGAAAAAATATGCAAGGTTTATGATTCTAAATTACGAAATCTTGCAATAATACACAACATTTTAAATCATTAATTTATTGATATTCAAGTATTTAAACTGTTTTTAAGGGCTGACTAAATAAAAAAGGCTTTCTAAAATTATACTAGAAAGCCTTTATATTTTTAAAATACTGATGCTGGTGTTTCAATGGTAGCCAAATAACGTTCTGCGTCTAAGGCTGCCATGCAACCCGTTCCCGCAGCGGTAATGGCTTGACGATATTCTTTATCTTGAGAATCGCCGCATGCAAAAACGCCCGGAAGATTGGTTTTGGTCGTTTTCCCTTTGGTAATTAAATAACCAGTCTCATCCATATCAAGTTGACCTTTAAAAATACTGGTATTCGGGGTGTGACCTATGGCAATAAATAAACCCGTAATGGCTATTTCGCTTTTCTCGCCAGTAACATTGTTGACCATTCTTAAACCTTCCACTACTTGATCTCCTAAAACCTCATCTACTTCCGTATTAAAAAGAATCGTAATATTTTTTAAGTTACTTACTCTGTGTTGCATCGCTTTTGATGCTCTCATTTCATCCTTACGCACTAACATGGTTACACTTTTACAAATATTAGAAAGGTATGATGCTTCTTCTGCAGCGGTATCACCAGCTCCAACAATGGCTACGTCCTGACCTTTATAAAAAAAGCCATCACAAACTGCACAGGCCGAAACGCCACCACCACGCAATTTTTTTTCGCTGGGTATATTTAAATATTTTGCTGTTGCACCTGTTGAAATAATGACAGTTTCAGCTTCAATTTCTTTATTGTTATCTACTGTAGCCTTATGAATCCCGCCCACTTCTTTACTTAAAGTAACGGCAGTTATCATTCCTATTCTTACTTCGGTGCCAAAACGTTGTGCCTGATGTTGCAATTGCACCATCATCGTAGGCCCATCAATGCCGTCAGGATATCCTGGGAAATTATCGACTTCGGTGGTGGTCGTTAATTGTCCCCCTGGCTCCATTCCAGTATAAACCACAGGTTTTAAATCTGCTCTTGCCGCGTATATGGCAGCGGTATAACCCGCTGGTCCTGATCCTATGATTAATGTTTTTATTCTTTCAATTTTGTCTGACATATTCTAATTCTTCATTTTAATAATTCAAAAGTAGTTTTTTTACAAAAAAAAATAGCCTAAAAGTTATCAAAAGTTGTTATAGGGGTATTCATTTTTTATTTCAACCGCATGTGATAGTTCTATTTTTTTGATAACATATCCAAAGATAAAACGGTTCTAAATCCAACATGTTCAGAGGCGGAATCGGGACTTGTCTGCATTCGCGACGAAATGCGGTAGCTTGCACAATACGAATCACTACATAAAAAAGAACCACCTTTAATTACTTTTTCTTGAACATACGGGTTGTTAGGATTATAAGCGACTTCTGGTCCTTTGGGGTTTATAATCGGGGAGTTTAAGCCTAATTGATCATTATAATATTTGGTACTGTACCAATCAGAAGTCCATTCCCAAACATTGCCTGCGATATCATACAATCCAAAATCGTTGGGTGGATAAGACTTTACTTTAGCCCGTCTTTCAAAACCGTCTGCTTTTGTATTTGTGACAGGAAACTCGCCTTCCCAAGTATTGGCCTTTGTATTTAATACAGAAAAATCATCACCCCATGGATAGATTTTTTTATCTTGATTGCCTCGTGCTGCTCGCTCCCACTCCGCTTCCGTTGGCAATCTTCTACCCGCCCATTCACAATAGGCTAAGGCATCTTCAAAAGAAATTTGCACTACTGGATCATTTTCTTTCCCAACAATAGAACTTTTAGGTCCGTTTGGGTGATCCCAATTAGCGCCTATTTTCCATTCCCACCATTGCGAAAAATCATATAAATTAGGAACTGAGCTTTTTGTTTTTTTAAATATTAAAGCGCCAGGTTGCAAAATAGTATCATGGGGTTTAGGAGTACCTTCGGGCAATTGTTTTTTCATTTCTTCCCAATCAATAGCACGCTCTGCGATGGTAATATATTTAGTTTCTTTAACGAATTTTGAAAATTGTGCATTGGTAACTTCTGTCATATCCATAAAAAACCCATCCACACTTACTAAATGCGCTGGTTTTTCGTGGGACATGGCCATTTTATCGTGAACAACAGCTCCTTGTTGAAAAGTACCGCCAGGTATCCAAACCATACCTTCGGGAATACTAATATCGCTGGGTTTATCCATTACTACAGTCCTATTGTCTAAATTATCTTCTACTTTTTTCTTATTCAATTCGGAACTATTTTCAGTTTCAGCTTGTTTTGAACTTTCTTTACATTGTATTGTAAAAGAAATTAAAATCACAATAAAAAAATAATGTAATAATTGGCTTTTCATCTTATATTTTATGGAATGGCTAAATTTACAAATTATAAGCAATAATTACTATCGAAGTTAAAATGCAACTCTGACTGTTCGATAAAAATACCAAATTAGTGCCATGTTCTAAGTCTAAAGTAATTATTGACGACAAAAAAAAGACCCGTGATGCTACCTAGCATCTTTATTGACAAAGGTTAAAAGAACTTCACATTTTAGAGATCCTTTTTTACCACAAAATAGACCAACCAGATTATTTGATGGGTACAACCGCTTTTGAACAATTGAATAAAAAGATAAAAAACAGAAAAGAAAATAAGCCAATTTTGTTTGTAGAAATTATTTTACCAGAGATTTGGTTTAAAGGGGCTCTACAAAAATATTTAGATCAAGTCTTTATAAAAGAACCCATTTAAAATTTTTTTTGTTAAAGTATATTCAACAAAAATTTAAAGATTCAAATTTTATAATTTAAGCTTAGACTATTCAAAATCTCTTCACTAAAATAGTAAAAATAACGTATTTGTTCTCTTGAATATCAAAACGATGAATTCAGCAGACTAGAAAGTAGCGATTTCAAATAGAATGATAAGTTCACCTTGACAATTTTATTCAACTCCATAAATAAGGTTACAATAGATTCAAAATTATTCCATTTTCCGAAAAAGATTACTGAAAAAAATTAACGTATTCAAGTAAAATATTGCCTCATAAACAATAATTTCAGATGAAATTTTTTACAAATCTGCGTTTTTAGACTTAAAAAAAATACGATATGTTTTTTCATGCTCAATCTTAAAAGTTAAAAAAAAACAAAATTGAAATCGGAATTCTAGTATTGTACCACACTTTTAACAAGATGTTTTATTTCTAAAAACAAGATAAAAT
>JBGSQM010000169.1:0-4288 GCA_041738035.1 Cellulophaga sp. | reverse complement strand
ATTTTATTAGCTACTTTAAAGTATTTGGCAGTACCAGCGATTATTGTGCTATATATTCTATTGTCCGTTAGTGCTGGTGTTCAAGGTAAGAAGGTGTCTTGAAAATGAAAAATCATTAACAGTGCTGATATTTTTATGTTGTGCTTCATTAACACCAACCGCTAACCAATGATAAAATTCTTTAGAAAAATTAGACAAAATTTGCTTTCCGAAGGGAAAACAGCTAAGTATTTAAAATATGCCATTGGTGAAATCATCTTAGTCGTAATAGGAATCTTGGTTGCCCTTCAAATCAATAATTGGAATGAAATGAGAAAAAACAACGAGAAGGAAACTGTTTTGGTCGATCAGCTCTTGCAAGATCTCAACCAAACCGAAGCGGATCTGAAAGACGTTAAAGATTTGTTCTTGATTAGGGCAAACAGTAGCGTTGCCATTTCCCAATCCTATTGGACGCGGAAACATCTATCAGATAGTTTACTTTTTAACTTCAGCATAATTATGTCTTATAGAAGTTACAAGCCTATCCTCGGCACGGCAGTCTCATTGGTAAACTCTGGGAATATCGATTTGATACAATCCAAAAAGGTAAGAAAAGCGATTACCAATTATATAGAAAGTATCAACGCCCATAAGGAGGACATCAAACGCTATGAAGAAAGCTATTACCGCCAAGGCGTATATGATTTAAAATCTGAATTTGATAGTTACAGTCTTTTAGGCGAATATCAGAATGAAGAGATGATAAAACGTTCTCGAGCGAACCTAAATCCGTATCCAGATTCAATCGAGCAAGTTCCATTTCCTGTTGATATTGACGATATATACAAGAGTCAAAAAGCCTATAATGCCATCCAAAGTTTGCTAATCGCTCATCGAAATACTTATTATGAATATAACGACATCGAAAAAGAGACAAGGGATTTAATCAATTTATTAAAAGGCGAAGGCTATGATAACACTATTCAGAACTATACGGCAAAGGCTTTTGACTGAAGGTAAGACTGCCAAATACCTCAAATACGCCATAGGTGAAATCATCCTAGTCGTAATAGGGATCTTGATTGCACTACAAGTCAACAATTGGAATATAGAAAGACTCAACAAAAACGACGAGCAGAGCTATCTAAAATCTTTTAAAACAGACCTCAAAAAAGATTCCCTATCTCTAGCGTCTTTGGTCAATCGTATTGATATACAGCTTATTAATTTAGAAAAAATAAAAAATGAATTAAGTTCTGACCATACTGACATCAAACAAAATGTACAGTTCAACTATTCCCTATTAACGTCATTTTCATTTAGTCCTGAAAAAGCCACTATTGATGATCTGAAATCAAGTGGTAAACTAAATCTAATTGCAAATAAGCAAGTAAAGGATACACTACTTTCCTATTACAACTATATTGATACTAGAATTTTTGCATTGAATACGTCGCTAATCACCTATTCTAGAGATATTATTGCACCTATTTTAATGACCAGTTATACTTTAGAATGGGGTTATCCTGAAAATCTGATTACTGAAAGTTCAAAAATTGTCAGCCTTAATCCTGAACAAAAACAAAGTCAGTTTCTAAACAATGCATTAAAATTTCGAATCGCTATCTTAAGTAGCCTAAAATCGGATTATGCAGAACTGATCACAGATATAGATCGATTTCAAAAAACACTAGATAAGGAAATTAAAAAATAACAAGAATACAGACCGCAAACCAATGTTTAAACTATTCAGAAAAATACGCTATAACCTTATGGAAACAGGAAAAACAGGCAAATACCTCAAATACGCCCTTGGTGAAATAGTCCTTGTAGTCATCGGGATTTTAATTGCTGTAAAAATCAATACTTGGAACACTGACCAATCCAATAAAAAAGGAGAAGTGTTTTATCTTAAAAAGTTGCACCTCAATTTCGAACAGGACACACTTTATCTTTCGGAACGTATAAAGGGAATTGAAAATGTATTATTGTCACATGATAGTTTGAAACATCAAATTGCCGATTCCAGTTTGAAGTCATTTTCAAAACCGAAAATCCTGTTTACCTTGATGTATACGTTTGGCTTTTCCGCAGAAACCGCAACCTTTGATAATCTCATTGCAACGGGGAAGTTGGAACTTCTAGAGAATCAAACCTTTGTAGATTCCATGTTCGTATATTACAACACCCTTGAACATCATACGAGAAGGCGCAGTGATGGTATTGAGACGTATTCTAGAAATACGATAGGACCTTATATTTTTGAATTTGACGACATTAAAAACCCGCAATTAAAACCAATTACTTATAGTAAAGTTCCATTTTTTAAAAACGCCATCACCTATCGGAAAGACCAATTATCTGAACTAAAAAATAATTATAAAACGTCCTATACAAGTTGCCTGAACTTGCTGAAGTCGATTGATGAACAAATCAAAGAACGATGATAAAATTCTTTAGAAAAATACGTTACAACCTCATGGAACAAAATAAGACGGGCAAATATTTCAAATATGCCCTTGGCGAGATTGTGCTTGTGGTCATCGGGATCTTGATTGCCTTGAGCATCAACAATTGGAATGAAAAAAGGAAAGAACAAAATCTTGAAATCCGTTATATCATCGAGTTGCGATCTGATTTACAAAAAGACTCCATTGCCATAGCCAATATGATAACCATTTCTAATGAACAGGTGCGCTCCAAAGCGCTTCTTTTAAAGTTTTTAGATGACGAGACTGATTATGAATTAGAGAGTGCTTTTGTGGAAATTTATCAAAAGTTTAACTACGTACCTGAATCTGTTGCAGACTCCATCGTATATCATTTTAACCAACAATGGCGACCCCATTACAATTTTGCCGCCAATAAAACAACATTCGACGAAATGACCAGTACAGGAAATATCGGTGTGATTTCTAATAGGAGTTTAAGACTTTTGATCTTAGAAACCTTTAATGGTTATGAATTACATAAATTAAATCGAGAAATCATTTACAAAAGACAGCAGGAAGAAATCTGGAAGTTGATATTCCAAAAAATCCCGAGATTGTACCATCTTAATAATTCTGATATTTTAAGTATTTTAGAAAATCCTGAGTTGGTTAATCGCCTTGAGGGGAATTATGCTACAGGCATGAACGATGCTTTGCTCGAATTGCAAACAATCAATAAAAAACTATTGGACCAGCTAAATGCAGTAATGTAAAACACTAGTGATGATAAAATTCTTTAGACATATCCGACAAAAAATGTTGACTGAAAATAAATTCAGTAAATACTTAATATATGCCATTGGAGAAATTATACTTGTGGTAATTGGAATTTTAATTGCTTTGCAAATTAACAATTGGAGTGAGAGAAAAAAGACCCAAGAAAAGGTGAATTCTTTCATAACAAGTTTAAAATCAGATTTAATAAATGATCTATCCACAATTTCAGATGTTATTATAATACAAGAAGATAGACTTAAAGCTCTGGAGCAATCGATAGCCCTTGGATACAATCCAGAACTTAAAGAAATTCTTGAAAATAATCATACTGAGGAAATAAGTATTGGGAGAAACTGGACATTCTTTCCTGTAGCAGGGGCATATAAAGCTGCTAGCGGAACTGGATTAATAGAAAGCCTGCAAAATGACAAACTGAAAAAGGACATTATAAATCTTTATGAATACTGTTACAATAGGATAAATTATAATGGCCAACTTAGTGATGACCGCAATGAATTATTAGAATGGGAAAGCAGGATGTATTCAAACTATTCTAACAGAAAATTATTCTATGACGAAAAAGGCTTATTGGATAAGGATTTTTTAAAGCAATTAGTGTATGTTGCAAGATTCACCAATGTTTATATAGTGCTAGCAAATCAAACAAAATCGGCTATTGAAAACACTATTAAATCAATACAGGCATTTGAAGAGAGCCTTTAACAAATAAAAAAATAACGAAACCACAGTCGAGTAGACGGCCGTGAGCCGTAAAGCTCACGGTGCCACTCTCACAATACCGTACCTGCGGGTCTCGTATACGGCGGTTCGTAAATCCTCAAACAAAAGCTCTTTTCACTCTTGGTGCAATCTTCTACTTTAGATATAGGCTGCAACTTGTGCTCCTATTTAAATTTTGAAGAGAAATCCGTTCAGTCCTTTCTTACTCGTGAGATCTCCATAATATATATTTATGGCTCGTTTCCTGCAAGTAATGTGACCTCTGCTGACTTCTCCGTTTTACCAACTCGTGTTTAAGGAGACATCCCCAGAGCCTGCCCCGATTTTTTGCGGGGTAATGGCATCTACTTTCACTC
>JBGSQM010000141.1:0-22744 GCA_041738035.1 Cellulophaga sp. | reverse complement strand
TGGTTATAAAGTTATAAGTTATATGGTTATACGGTTATAAAGTTAAAAGGATTTATACTAATCTTTTAATCAGTCCCGAAATCATATTTCTAATAAAATAAATTTTCTTGTTAATTATTTCATTATCATTGATATAACCTAATCTTTGAGAGATTTCTAATTGGGTTTCAACTTCAGAAAGTGACCCTAAAGAAATATATAAAAATCGCATAAATTCTTTATTACTTTTGCGCCCAGCACCTTCTGCGATGTTCGAAGGAATCGAAACCGCTGCTCGTCGAATTTGAGAAGAAAGACCATAAATCTCGTGATCCGGAAAACCCTCAGAAATCTTATAAATTTGGATAACGAGTTCCATAGACTCTTGCCAAACCTTTAAATCCTTATGTGACTTTATTTCTCCCATATAACCTTATAACCCCTTAACCTTTTAACGCTATTACTTCACAATCTCCTAAACTATGTACTGCTTTTGATAATACAATTTATAATCCCCAGAAGTTACGTTAGCTAGCCATTCTTCATTCTCTAAAAACCAATCAATGGTTTTTTCAAGACCTTGCTCAAAAGTTACAGAAGGTGACCAACCTAATTCTTTATTTATTTTTGAAGCATCAATGGCATAACGTAAATCGTGACCAGGTCTATCTTTAACGTAGGTAATTAATTGTTCACTTTCCCCCGCTACACGGTTTAATTTCGTATCCATTATTTTACATAACAATTTTACTAGGTCGATATTTTTCCATTCATTAAAACCACCAATATTATAGGTTTCCTGGTTCGTTGCTTTGTGAAAAACTAAGTCTATGGCTGCCGCATGATCTTCTACATAAAGCCAATCTCTTGTATAATTGCCATCACCGTAAACTGGTAATGGTTTTTTTTGTATGATATTGTTAATGAACAGTGGAATCAATTTTTCAGGAAAGTGATTAGGGCCATAATTGTTAGAACAATTACTTATCACATAAGGTAATCCATAGGTTTCTCCATAAGCTCTTACAAAATGATCTGAGCTTGCTTTTGAGGCGGAGTAGGGTGAATTTGGATCATAAGCTGTAGTTTCAGTAAATAAGCCGGTTTCACCTAAAGAGCCATATACTTCATCGGTACTTACATGATAAAAAAGTTTTCCATCGAAATTATTTTTCCATAACTCTTTAGCAGCATTTAGTAAATTTACGGTGCCAATAACATTAGTCATGACAAACTCCAAAGGATTGGTAATCGACCTATCTACGTGCGATTCCGCCGCTAAATGAATAACACCATCAAAATCGTATTTTTTGAAAATAGCATTGATATAAGGGGCATCAGTAATGTCGCCTTTTAAAAATGTATAATTTGGCTGGTTTTCAATATCCTTTAAATTTTCTAGGTTACCTGCATAGGTTAAAGCATCTAAATTATAAATGGAATAATTAGGGTACTTTTTTACCATTCTGCGAACAACATGCGACCCAATAAACCCCGCACCTCCAGTAATTAGAATATTCATAATCGTTATTTTTTGTAATTTTTTAAATAGGTATTTACGTCTAACAAAATTAAAATCGACAAAGTAAGAATTAAGAAAAACATAGGTGTCAAGAACAAATAGGAATTTAAAAGCCCTTTTACTTTTACCCCTCTGGTGGGGAATTCTGAGATAATATTTAAAATACTAGATTTATTAGCACGTTCTTCGTTAAGTTCAACAAGACTCTGCTTTAGATTGTCACGCTCTTTTATAATGGCTAGTTCTTTATTTTCTGACTTTCCATCGCCTGCTAAATTTATATTGGTGCCTTGCATAGGCTTATCCGCCTCTTTGACTAAAACTGTTTTGTATAGTACTTGTAAAGAGTCAATTTCGGCCAATTGCTGTTTATAAATTGTATCCTGAAAAGCTAAATTCTCGTCGCTTATCTTTTTTTGTAATTTAAAATAATCATTTCTCGAAATAGAAGCGATGATGGCGGGCTGAATACGCTTTACAATGTAGCTATTTGTTGCTTTTACTGAAATTTGATGAAAACGAGCATCCAGAGCATTAAAGTTTTTTAAATAACTTTCAAAATCTAGTGCTTTTACGGTGGTGCTGTCCAACTCTCTTACAAATTTATCAAAAAGTAGAATTTTCTGGTTCTCGTCGGAATACGAATCTACTTCAAACTGTTTGATGGCTGCAGCCTCATTTGCTGTAATATCTAAGGCATCTGCTAAGGCAACGGAATCTTGAGCTTGTGCCAAATCGTTATAAAAACTAAGGTTGTTGTAGAGTTGCTGAACACTATTGAAATTAGGTTCTACCACCATTTTAGAAATATATTTTGGACCAACATAATTATTAATAAAATAACCCGCCACTATACCAACTATTCCAGCAATAACAAATTTTAAGAAGTGTTTTTGAAGGAATAATAAAAAAAATATGAGAAGACTAAATATTCCTTTAAAAATATTTCCGATAAAACGAAATAGTTTTTTAAAGCCGTTACCAATCATTTGAAATAGCTGTCCTAAATCTACTTCGTCTGATGATGATTGTTGTTGTTTTGGTACTTGGTCGTTCATTTTTAGTGCTACTAATTAAAAATTTGTTTTAATATTTTATCTGTAATCAAATAGGTAGGTTTTACGCCCGTGGTACCCAAACCGCCTGAAGCCAAGGTGCTACCTGTTTCCAAGGGATTGTCAGAGGCATAATAGGCATACCGTACTTTTACATCTTCTCGAATGCTTTTGCGTATTTTTGATGCCGATTGAATGGCTTTCTGGTAATGTACGCCTTCCATTTCTAAACCAATTGCGTTCCAAGTTGAGGTGTTAAAGAACTTTAAAATATCTTTATTTTGTAGGGAAGTACCTAAAACAGTCACCATAGTGCCTTCTAAAACTTTTAATCCGTTCCCTTCAAAATCTTCTGCACTCAATTCATTTTTAAAAGGGTAATTGTCGCCAGTGCCCTCAAAAATATGGGCAGAAGGGATCATTAAATCCCCTTTACCACCTTCCAAAATTCCCGCTTTACCCATGATTGAAAGTGATTCCACATTTAAAAATACTTCTTGATTTTTTTTAATTTTATAGGGTTTTAGTAACTCGTCAATAGTTTCATACGCTTGTTCCCCAAAAGCATAATCCATGACAAAGATAATAGGTTTTTTCTCACTAGGTAAGTCTTTTGCAAATTCGTAAGAACAAACATCCTTATTTAGTTTAGCCGTATCAAAAATTTGTACATCAATATTAGTGCCTGAAACATCATCAATAGAAATCATTCCATTTTTTTGCGCCATCGCCGTAACCTTATTTCTTAAGGCTGAATTTTCGGAAGCACTCAATTTCTGAAATAATGCTAAAGAGTCTGTATCTTTAAATTCTTTGGCTAAAGCTTTTTGAGCAAATAAAGAATTCATCACGCTGTGCATATTGGCGCTGATGATATGGATGGGTCTTTCTAGTAAACCCGCAGTCTTTAATATTTCTTTAATGGCATTTGCCCAACGTTCTCCATGAATGTGGTGTCCTAAACGCTCTCGTAAAGCAGGACTAAAAGTGATGGCTCTTTTGTCATTGGTAAGCTCTTCTTCTATGGCCAATTTGCCCAACCAATAAATAATATGGAGAAAACGATCTGGGTTTTTCTTGGTTCCAAATTTTTCATAAATTTCTAGCAGCTCCACAAAGGTTCTTCCTAAAATGTTTGCGGTATGAATTATGGCAATTTCACGTTCGGCTTGGGAGAGTTTTGTTTTATTGATGGCTTCTTCTAATTTTTGCCAATCGCGGGTGGTTTTGCCCGTTTCTTCAATAATCACCCGCTTCGAAATTTTATTGGATTCTATAAATAAGAAGGTAAGATGGGTTAAAATATCATAAATATCAGATCTTCCTCTAGTAATTTCGATATTCATTTGCTCGTCATCTATACGGTAACAATTCCGACGCCTTTTTGGGGGAATAATGGCTTTAAAGTGCGATTTCCCATAGCCTTCGTCGGATGTTAAATTGATAAATCTACATTGCTCAATACCTTCAGGTAAACGCTCTAAAACATAGATTAAGCCGCTGAGTTCTGCTTTTTCTTCGGCGATAGTGCCATAAATTTCTGGACGAAGCTGCAAAAGCGCATTTCTTAGGGTTTCCCCCGAAACGCCCATAGGTTTGTAAAAACCACGATTGAATAAATGTCGCATGGTAATATACATGCGTTCAATGGCATTGGTAGATTCTTGTGCCCTAGTGGTATTTGTGGATTTGCTCATAAAAAAAATTCGTGTAAAATTACAACATAATTCTGAGTTCTCTATTCTTGAAAAAATTGGTGCTAATTAGGGGAATTATTTTCTAAAATCGAGAAGTAAATCTGCTACTTTTCTATCATTGGCGAGGCGCTGCACTTTGTTTTGACCACCTAACTTGCCAATAGATTTCATGTAGTCGTTAAAACCACCTTCTTTTATAGTGGTAACTTTAAGATCTTGGAGTATTTTGCCCACTTTTAAATCATAATAATAACTGTTTTGTTGCTGCATCGTTTCGTCTAAAATCTGTATGAATTTCACCATATCTGAAGGTTCTTTCTGAAATTCAACAAACCATTCGTGATAGGGGAGTTCATTTTCCTTGGGTACTATTTGTGGGGCTACTGTGAACTCATTTACCCTTGCGTCAGTAGCCTCAATGGCGGCTTGCATGGCGGCTTCGACTTCTTTACCAATTACATGTTCGCCAAAAGCAGAGATAAAATGTTTAATTCTACCAGAAACTATAATTTTAAAGGGTTTCAATGAAATAAACTGAACGGTATCGCCAAGATTGTATGCCCATAAACCAGCATTGGTAGAGATAATCATCACATAATTTACCCCGATTTCTACCTCTTTGATGGTCATCCGTTTCGGGTTTTCATGGAAGAATTCGTCGGACTTGATAAACTCATAGAAAACGCCAGAATTCAGCAATAAAAGCATGCCTTTTTCGGTTTGAGAGTTTTGATAAGCAAAAAAACCTTCGCTGGCGGGAAAAAGCTCTATGCTATCGACTTTTCTGCCAATTAGGTTTTCAAATTTTGCTCGGTATGGTTCATAATTAACGCCACCGTAAATAAACAGGTTAAAGTTTTTAAACAAATCGCCCACTTTTTTATTGCTGGCAGTATGTAGCTTTTCAAAATACATTTGAACCCAGGAAGGAATACCTGCAATGACCGTCATATCTTGGTTAATGGTTTCTTTTACAATTTCATTTACTTTTGTGTCCCAATCTTCTATGCAATTGGTGTCCCAACTTGGCAACCTGTTTTTTTGCAGGTAATTAGGCACGTAATGTGCCGATATTCCTGATAACCGACCTAATTTAATCCCATTTTTTTCAGTTAAAACGGGGCTTCCTTGTAAAAAAATCATTTTACCGTTGACAAAATCTGCATTCCCAGTTTCATAGATATAATTTAAAATAGCATTGCGTGAGGCTTCAACCTGATTTTTAATGGACTCTTCTGTAATTGGAATGTATTTAGCCCCAGATGTAGTACCCGATGTTTTCGCAAAATAGATGGGTTTTTTAGGCCATAAAATGTTACTATCGCCATGAACCACTTTTTCTATATAGGATTTTAATTCTTCATAATCCCTTACAGGTACTTGCTTTATGAAATCTTCATGCGTTTTAATACTATCAAAATGATGGTCTTTACCAAATTGGGTATTTTTGGCTTTTTCAATTAAGCCTTTAAAAAGATTTTCTTGCGTAACTAGTGGATTATTTACCCATTTTTCTGTGCGTTTCGCTATTCTTTTGGCAAAAATTTTAGCGGCTAACGATTTAATTGACATATTTTATTTGTTATAGAGAGCAGGATCACTGAACGACTTGTGCTGAGCGCAGCCGAAGTAAGTCGAAGTGAACTGGTATATTTTTCATTTAAAATCGATATAATCTTTGGGGTTCACTGGGCTTCCGTTATTCCACAATTCAAAATGCAAATGAGGACCAGTAGTAAGTTCTCCTGTATTCCCGACGGAGGCAATTACTTCACCGGCCTGAACCAGATCGCCTTGAGATTTATTTAAAGATCCATTGTGTTTATAAACCGATAACAAACCATTTTTATGCTCTAAAATAATCACAAAACCTGTTTCGGAAGTCCATTCTGAAAAAATGACGATGCCGTCTGCTACAGATTTTACGGGAGTGCCTTTGGTGGCGACAATATCGATAGCGTAGTGTCTTTTGTCGAAGTCATATTCCTGAGAAATAGTACCATTAATTGGCGCAAATAAAATCTGATGTACATTCTCCGTATTTTTTTCAAATAAATTGTACTTATCTTCTAAGGCAACTTGAGCTCGGAGAATGGAATCTTCCTTTATCGGTGTTAAATCAATACTTGATGGATCGAGTTTAAATTGCTCAAAAATAGAGTCTCTATTAATTTTATTATTCGTTATATCTCCATTTAATACTTTGCGAATATTATCTAAATACTTATTAGTATAATTCAGGACGGTCACCAAGGAGTCGGTTTTATAAGTGAGTTCAATAGCCTGTTTTTTAAGTTTTGTAGAAGAATAACCGGGGATGTATTCTCGCAAAGGGGTGAAAGCAATCAGCAAGGTAGTTAAACCAATTAAACAAACGATAAACAGAGAACCTGTAATAAAAACGTTGAGCCTACTTAATTTGAAAGAAATTTTCTCTTCGTAGGTATTTTCATTAAGTATGACCAAGCGATACTTATGGAGTAGCTTTTGTCTAATTTCTTTTCTTTTTCTCTTTTTCTTTATCATACTGTACAAATATAAGCCTAGAAATTTATTTTGGATATGTTCGTTTGGAAAATTATAAGATTTTGCAGATATACTATTTTAAAAGTTCTAACGTTTTGGTGTATAAGGGCTACTCTAATTTAATGATTACACCGGTTATTTGAAATGATAAATGGCATTATTAAGGTAAGTGAAATATTAACATTAATTATAATACTTTTTTTGTAAATTTGTACTTCTAAATTTAAAAAATATGATAACTTCAACTATAATTCTAGGAATGGTAGGTCCATGGCAGATAGCCATAGTGGTCGTACTGATACTTTTACTTTTTGGCGGCAAAAAAATTCCTGAATTAATGCGTGGTTTAGGTAGCGGAATTAAAGAATTTAAGGATGCGTCGAAAGAAGAAGATGATTCAAAAAAAATAGAAGATAAAAAATAAATCTTTATTATTTACTTCAAAAAAATGTCAACCACGATCTTTATCGTGGTTTTTTGTTTTTAATCGACTTTTATACTAATATTTATCAATAAATACTTCATTTACTACGTTTTGGCTAGCCTTCGCAACAAAAATTAAACATTTCATGAGTTTAATTGTACTATTGTCTTCTAAATTTGAGTACAATAGGTATTCATAAATAAGGAGGCTATGTGTTTGAAGGTTTGTGGTGATCCAGAAAATTATTTTTCAAAGGTTATTTAAAGCTTTGTTGCATTTGCCTCTAATATACTTGAAATGAAGAAGTTTATAATATATAGTCTTTTTTTAAATTTTTGGGGCTTAACTGCGCAGCAGGTGAATACCCCAAAAATACATCCCGAGGCAAATTTGGCTAGAGGTACCACCATAAATACAAAAGATACTGAACCTAGTGTTTCTATTTATGAGGTGACTATAGATATGCTAAATGCTATTAGGGACCAGAGTGAGCTTTCAAAAATAAATAAGTCCCAGTCAAATATTCTTAAAAAAGCAGATTCTTATTTTGATAAAATGTGGTACGCTCAAGCTGCCGAGCTTTATGAGTTGGCTTTGCAAGAGCCAGAAAACTATTCGTTTGAGGTTTTGAAAAGGACGGGTGATGCATATTATTTTATAACTGATATGGAGAGATCTTATTATTGGTATGATATGCTATGCAATAAGTATAGAGATAGCATGGACGCTGAGGCCTATTTTAAGTATGCTCATACGCTGAAAAGTATCGGTCAATATGCGAAAGCCAAGCGTTACATGCGCATGTACAGGAAAATGGAAGATCGGTCTCTAGGCTTCGAAGAAGAAGATGAAATAATAAATGAAACTGTTTTAGATAATATTGTAAAGGACATTGATAGGTTTAGTATTAAAAACTTAGGCATTAACTCGGAGTATTCTGATTTTTCGCCGATGTATTTTGAAACAGATAAAGTGGTGTATTCTTCAGCAAAGGACACCTCTGTGTTTACAACGAGAAAGTACAAATGGAACAATCAACCTTTCTTAGATTTATATGTCTCGAATATGAACTCAGCGTCTAGAGACTTAAATAATGTGCTCAAATTTTCCAAAAATATAAATTCTAAATTTCATGAAGCATCAGTCGCATTTTCAGCGGACAACAAAACCATGTATTTTACAAGAAACAACTATGGAAAGAAACTAAGGAGAGATAAAAATGGCATCAATCATTTAAAAATTTATAAATCCATTAAGGTGGGAGAGGAGTGGTCTAGCGCTACGGAATTACCTTTTAATAGTGATAGCTACTCTATTGGTCACCCTGCATTGAGTCCTGACGGCAAACAGTTATATTTTGTATCAGACATGCCCGGCAGCATTGGGGAGTCTGATATTTTTGTAGTTGATGTGCTGGAGAATAATGGTTTTTCGGAACCAAGAAATTTGGGCCCTAAAATTAACACACAACAAAGGGAAATGTTCCCTTTTATAACGAAGGGAAAATTGTATTTTTCCTCTGAAGGTCATGTGGGTTTAGGTGGGTTAGATGTTTTTGAGGCTGCTTATGATCTAGAGGGTTTTCAAGAGATAAAAAATGTTGGAAAACCAATAAATAGCAATAAGGACGATTTTTCGTTTATCATTAGCGATGAAAATCAAACTGGGTATTTTGCCTCAAATAGAGAGGGTGGTAAAGGTGATGATGATATTTATTCTTTTGAAAAATTAATTTTTGAAAAGGTTAATAATGCTGCTATCGCAGGTGTTATAACGGAGCGAATTACAGGTAATTATATGCCTATGGCCTTAGTAAGTTTGTTAGACGAAAACAACATAAAGCTAAAAGAAATTGAAACTGCTGAAGATGGTACTTTTATTTTCGAAGATTTAGAAGGGGATAAAAAGTATTTGCTTCGGATTAATAAAAATCAATATTTTGAAAACGAACAAGAGCTTACTACCAAATTAAATGAAACATCTCAACTGGATATTTCTTTAGAAAAATTGGAAGAGTTAATTGTTATTGAAAACGGTATTAGAAAGCTTAAAACAGATATGATTTATTTTGATTTTGACAAATCCACGGTAAGATCAGATGCTGCTCAAGAATTGAACAAACTTGTTGAAGTGATGGATGAATATCCAGAAATGGTCATAAAAATTGAATCTCATACGGATAGTAGGGGCGCAAGGGACTATAATAGGTATTTATCAGACAAGCGTGCTAAAACTACGAGAGATTTTATTATATCTAAAGGTATAGACGCAAACCGCATTGAAAGCGCCATTGGTTATGGGGAAGATTTATTAATGAATGATTGTGATGGTGCTATAAAATGTTCAAACGAGAAGCATGAATTGAACAGGCGGTCTGAATTTATTATCGTAAAAATGTAATTTGGAAAAACGGAAATAAAAAACACAATACTGGTTTGTCTTACAAGGACATGTCGCAGTTTAGTGGTGGGATTTAAAACCTTGTAGTTCTATTTTCAGATTTTAAGAATTCTACTAGGTTTCTAGGCTCTTATAGACGGTCTAAAAAATGTATGAGGATGCTTTCATGAAATAGATGAGCATTAGTAAATATATAAAACTTAGGAGTACATCAAGTAAAAAATCCCAAGCTCAAGGCTTAGGATTTTTAGTTTATAAAGTAAAATAATTTATATAAGCCTTTAAAAATTAGCTTTCAATAATTCTCTATTCATTCTTGCAATATTTTCCAAGGAAATTCCTTTTGGGCATTCCACTTCACAAGCACCTGTATTGGTGCAGTTTCCAAAACCTTCTAAATCCATTTGAGCTACCATGTTTCTAACGCGATCAGCAGCCTCAACTTGTCCTTGTGGCAATAATGCGTATTGAGAAACTTTAGCGCCTACAAAAAGCATGGCAGACGAGTTTTTACAGCTCGCAACACATGCACCACAACCAATGCAAGTAGCAGCGTCCATAGCAGTATCAGCAGCATGTTTTGAGATGAGAGTAGCATTCGCATCTTGGGTATTTCCGCTAGTATTTACTGAAATAAAACCACCAGCTTGTTGAATACGGTCAAAAGCACTTCTATCAACAGATAAATCTTTTAATACAGGAAAAGCTTTTGCTCTAAAGGGTTCAATGGTAATTACATCACCGTCTTTAAACTTACGCATGTGTAGTTGACAAGTGGTTACGCCTCTGTCTGGGCCGTGTGCTTCGCCATTGATGTACATCGAACAAGAACCACAGATACCTTCACGACAATCGTGGTCAAAAGCAACGGGATTGTCGCCCTTATTTATCAATTGCTCGTTCAAAACATCCATCATCTCTAAAAAAGACATGTGTTCGGATATTTCAGTCACTTTATAATCGACCATTTGACCCTTAGCTTTTGAGTCTTTTTGTCTCCAAATTTTTAATGTAAGATTCATATTTTTTTAGTTTTTGGTTGTTCGTTGTTCGTTGTTGGTTGTACTAAAATCCAGCAACTAGCAACCATCAACTATTTATAACTTCTTTGTTTTAATTCAATTTCGTTGAACTCTAATGGCTCTTTGTGCAAAACAGCATCTGCAGGTTCGCCTTTGTATTCCCAAGCAGAAACGAAAGCGTAATTTATGTCATCGCGTTTTGCTTCACCTTCTTGTTCGCCATCTAGTTCAACCGATTCTTCTCTAAAGTGTCCTCCACAAGATTCTTCACGTACAAGTGCATCTTTTGCGAATAATTCGCCTAACTCTAAAAAGTCGGCGACGCGACCTGCTTTTTCAAGTTCTGCATTCATTTCTAAAGCACCACCGGGAACACTCACATTTTTATAAAAGTCTTCACGTAAAGCTTTAATTTCAGCCATAGCTTCTTTTAAACCTTCGGCGTTACGAGACATTCCACATTTATCCCACATAATTTTACCTAATTTTTTATGGTAATAATCAACGGAATGTGATCCTTTATTATTGATGAAGAAATCAATTCGAGATTTTACATCTTTTTCAGCTTCCTCAAACTCAGGCGTGTTGGTGGGTATTTTTCCCGTTCTGATTTCGTGCGATAAATAGTCGCCAATTGTATAAGGTAAAACAAAATAGCCATCTGCCAAACCTTGCATTAAAGCAGAAGCGCCTAGTCTGTTTGCTCCGTGATCGGAGAAGTTAGACTCTCCAATAGAATACAAACCTTCAACCGTAGTCATTAAATTATAATCTACCCAAGTGCCACCCATGGTATAATGCACCGCTGGATAAATCATCATTGGTGTTTTATACGGGTCTTGATCTACAATTTTTTCGTACATCTGGAAAAGGTTACCGTATTTTTCTTCTACAACAGCGGTACCTAAAGCGTATATTTTTTCTTTAGTTGGATTTTCTATATTGTGAATTTTTGCTTGCTCTTTTCCATAGCGCTCAAAGGAAGCAGCAAAGTCTAAATAGACCGCTTCACCAGTAGCATTAACTCCGTAACCCGCATCGCAAAGTTCTTTTGCAGCCCTAGAAGCCACATCTCTTGGAACTAAGTTACCAAAAGCTGGATATTTACGCTCTAAGTAATAATCTCTTTGTTCCTCAGATAATTCTGTTGGTTTTATTTTACCTTCCCGGATTGCTTTGGCATCTTCTAAACTTTTAGGCACCCAAATGCGACCATCATTTCGCAATGACTCCGACATTAAAGTTAGTTTAGATTGATAATCACCAGAACGTGGAATACAGGTTGGGTGAATTTGCGTGTAACAAGGATTAGCGAAAAACGCTCCTTTTTTATGTATTTTCCAAGCAGCGGTAGTATTTGAACCCATTGCATTAGTCGATAAGAAATACACATTTCCGTAACCACCAGAAGCGATTACAACGGCATGTGCGGAATGACGTTCTAGCTCACCAGTTACTAAGTTACGTGCTATAATACCTCTTGCTTTGCCATTAACCTTTACAACATCTAACATTTCGTGACGGTTAAATGGGGTAATTTTACCACGGGCTATCTGTCTATTCATCGCTGAATAAGCACCTAATAATAATTGTTGTCCTGTTTGACCTTTGGCATAAAAAGTTCTGGATACTAAAACGCCACCAAAAGAACGGTTGTCCAACAAACCACCGTAATCGCGAGCAAAAGGAACACCTTGAGCCACACACTGGTCGATAATATTAGTTGAAACTTCTGCCAAACGATAAACGTTGGCTTCTCTAGAGCGGTAATCACCACCTTTTATAGTGTCGTAAAATAATCGAAAGGTTGAATCTCCATCGCCTTGGTAATTTTTAGCGGCATTAATACCCCCTTGAGCAGCAATACTGTGCGCTCTACGCGGAGAATCTTGGTAACAAAAGGTCTTTACATTATAGCCTAACTCTGCCAGAGTGGCAGCAGCAGAACCACCTGCTAATCCTGTACCTACAACAATAATATCAATATTACGCTTGTTGGCGGGATTGACTAATTCAATATGATTTTTATAGTCGATCCATTTATTTTTTAAGGGACCTTTGGGTACTTTTGAGTCTAATACAGACATAAGTAATAGTATTAATGATTAAAATAATGAAAAAGGGCTATAAAAACAAATCCTAAAGGGATTAAAATAGCGTACGCTTTGCCAAATATTTGCAACTTTTCTCTTCTCATGGACGAAATACCAGCAGATTGAAAAGCAGAGGCAAAACCATGCATCAAGTGCAATGATAAAAACACGAATGCAACTACATAAGCTGCAACCCTTATTGGATCCATAAATTTATGAACTAGTTCTTCGTAGTATCGAAATCCACTATCTACGTTATTTGGATCTAAAAGGCCACTCATGTCTCCACCAATATATTTTATATTAATTTCCGGAACCCAAAAATCATAAAAATGCAGTCCCATGAAAGCTAAAATAGCAAGACCACTGTAGATCATATTTCTGCTCATCCAGCTTGAGTTAGCGTTACCATTGTTTTTGGCATACTTAATTACTCGGGCTTTTCTATTTTGAATTTCTAAAATGAAGCCCATTACGAAGTGATAAATAACACCGAAAATTAAAATAGGCTGTAAAATATACTGTACCGCCCAAAATGTCCCCATAAAGTGTGAAGCCTCATTAAAGGTATCGGGACTGAAGACCGATAAAATATTAATTGCAAAATGCTGAAGAAGAAAAATCATTAAAAAAAAGGCAGAAAGTGCCATGGCATATTTTCTTCCAATTGAAGATTTAAAAAATCCGCTCATTAGTCGTTTATTTTTTGTTTGCAAATTTAAGGCACAGAGGAGTTATTAACAAATATTAAATGCAATACACTTCTTATTTAGAATGAGAATAAGTAAGAGCGTTTTGTTGATTTTTTGGGGTTTACCAGAGGAATAGTATTTAAAAAATGAAACAAAATTGACTAAAAAGGATTTTTTTTAAATTTGAGAGTAAATTATAACAAACTAAGTGGTGCAAAGCAAATTTTATAACTTCTTAGTCGGGTGTAAATGATGCATTTTAAAGAATTAAAACTGTAGTAAAATTAATATTACTGATATTTGTGAAGCTTAGAGAAATAAATACAAACTAAATGATATGTTTTAGATAGTATAAGGTCGAATGTTCAAAAGTCTAAAGTTTTCCTTTGGGGTGCCACTAAATTTTTTGAAAATAGCTGGAGTGTGGACTCGGTCACGGATTACAAAACCGCGCCATCTGATTTGATAACTTCGCTAACCTTCTTGTATCGACCAGCAGAAACTTTAGTTTGTACAAACTGGTCAAAATAATTTCCGAATGATATGGATGTATTCCTCATTGTTTTATTTTAAATCAAATTTACCAAAAACTGGTAAAAACTCTAAATTTAGCTCGATTTTAAAATTACACCCATCATTGGTTATATTATCATTACTCCAATAGAAACCTACTGGAGCTCAACCTTTATTAGCTTTCTTCCGTTTGTCTTTTGAATATTGTCATCTTTAGGGCAAGAACTAATTAGTTGTAAAAGGCATAAAACAGCAACTACATTTTTCATTTTTTTATTGTGTGCATAGATTCTTAAAAGGTTGCTTAGCTATTTTAAAATTATAAAAACAACCCAAATATTATAATTCAATACCCAATGATTTGATTGAAATTTACTCCAATAATATACAAAATCAGCAAAACCATCAAACAAATAAGGCTAATGACAAAAACACCGCCGCACAAAAATTTAATCCAAAGTGGAGTATATGAATTATCGTCTTTATAAAATTCAAAGTAGCCACGGTTTGCCTATTTTTATTATCAATAAATTGTCACCTAGCTTTAGGACTAATAAACTTAAGGATGGTGATGCCATTTCTTGATATTTATAGCGCAGTTGTCTTATTAAGGATGCAATGGCTAAATACCTTGTGTTGAAAAGTATGGTTAATAAATTCGCAAGTAAAACTAAAACAGCCTTGCTCGGGGCTAACTAGCTAAAATTTAAAGTTCCTGAACCCCTATAAAATTAGACATCTGTATTATTGCACCCCTATTTTTGAATTTTTAGAAGTATTGTTTCACATAAATTTGGGATTAGTAAAATTAATGAAGTGAATGCGAAGAACATTAAAATTGTCCTGGCGACTTTAATCTGAGCAGTAGTCTATTAATTTTTTATTATTTAGAACTAACTCAAAAATCAAATCTATGTCAAAACACAAATTTAAAAAATTATTAAAAACGTTTATTACAGGCGTTTTTATAGCTATCAGTACTGTTGGCTATAGCCAGCAAAAGAGTGTAACAGGAACTGTAGTCTCTACTGGAGACGGTATTGGAGTACCAGGAGTAAACGTCGTAGAAAAAGGAACTACAAATGGTACAACCACAGACTTTGATGGTAACTTCACTATTAGCGTTGCAAATAATGCCACCCTAGTATTTAGTTCAATTGGTTTTATAACTAAAGAGCAAAGTGCTTCTGGTGTAACTGCCATGAAAATTAACTTAGAAGAAGATGTCAGTGCCTTAGATGAAATTGTGGTTATTGGCTATGGTAGCCAAAGGAAAAGCGATATCACGGGTTCAGTATCCTCTGTAAGTTCAGAAGATCTTAATGCTTTCCCCGTACTAGACGCCGAACAAGCTTTGCAAGGTAGGGCAGCTGGGGTTGTAGTTCAATCAAATAATGGTGGAGAACCCGGCGCTCCTATTTCGGTAAGAATTAGAGGTAATACTTCTATTGGTGCAAGTAGCGGAGCATTAGTAGTTGTAGATGGTTTCGTTGGGGCAACGTATCCACAACCAGCAGATATTGAGTCTATAGAAATACTAAAAGATGCTTCAGCAACAGCTATTTATGGTTCTAGAGGTGCAAATGGGGTTATTTTGATAACCACTAAAAAAGGTCGTGTAGGTAAAACAACTATTGAATTGAATAGTTCTTATTCCAGTCAATCTACATCTAATCAGTTAGACTTGTTAAATGCAGAGCAGTTTGCCACCTACCAAAGAGGTATTAACCCTGCTTATGTACAAGGACCAGCAGATACAGATTGGCAAGATTTAATATTTGGCAATGGAAACATTGCAAATCATCAGTTATCTTTTTCAGGAGGTACAGAAGATATTAATTTTTATGTTTCTGGTAATTATTTTGACCAAAAAGGTGTGGTTGTTAATTCAGGCTTTGAGCGATTCTCATTCTTAACTAATATAGACGCCCAAGTAACCGATAAATTAAAACTTGGGTTTAACGCTTTTGGAAGTAGAAGTAATAAAGATGGTGTTTCTACACAAGCTAGTAGCGGAGGCCGTGGTAGCGGGGATGTCATTTCCATCGCTTATCGTTTTGCACCAGATTTAGGAGTTTTAAATGCCAATGGTGAAAACACTTTCAATTCTGTCGGAGATGATGTGGATAACCCATTTGCTATTGCAACAGAAAGAATAGACGAAACAGCGATTGATAACTATAGAGCCAACTTTTATTTAGATTATGAACTCATCGAGAATTTATCTTTCAAAACAACTTTTGGTTTTAGTACATTGAATAGCACGCGCGGTACTTTCTTGCCTTCAACTTTAAGAGCTACCGCAGGAGGCGTAGGTGGTATTGCAGGAGTTGCAAACTCAAAAACATCAAACATATTAAGTGAAAACTATTTAACTTATAACAAAGAAATTGGTAAAGGTAATTTAACTTTACTAGCAGGTTATTCATACCAAAAAACAAGATCAGATTTTTTTACTGCTGGAGCACAAGGATTTATATCAAATAGTGTATCATTCTACGGATTAGCAGGTGGTTCTATCCCTTTAATTCCCACCTCTTCTCTAATAGAAACAGAAATACAATCGCAATTCGGAAGATTAAATTATGATTATGATGATAAATATTTAATCACTTTTACGGCGAGAAGAGACGGCTCTTCAAATTTTGCTAAAAACGAAAAATATGCTTTCTTCCCTTCTGGGGCCATCGGATGGAAAGTATCAAACGAAGAATTTTTAAGAGACAACAAAACCTTATCTAATTTAAAGTTTAGAGCAAGTTATGGTGTTACAGGCAATCAAGCTATTCAGCCCTATCAATCTCTAGCTAGTTTTGAAAGTATATATGCCGTTGTGGGCGACCAAACAGTAAATGCTATTGTACCCAACCAACTTTCTAATCCAGATTTAAAATGGGAATCATCTTACCAAACCAATATTGGATTAGATTTAGGTTTATTTGAAAATCGGGTGTCTTTAACCTTAGATTATTACAATATAGACACTAAAGATGTTATTTTAGGTGATACATCGGTTCCTGAATACGTTGGTTTTCTAAATCAGACTACCTTAAAAAATATTGGAGAAATAAACAATAAAGGGTTTGAAATTACTTTGACTACCAAAAACTTTAGTACTGACAATTTTTCTTGGACTACAGATTTTAACTGGTCAAGAAACAGAAATGAAGTAGTAAAATTAGTAAATGGCGATGATATATTTTTAGATTCTTCACCAGGACATTTCCTTCAAGATGAAACTCATATTTTAAGAGAAGGACAACCAGTTGGTGTATTTTATGGATATGATTTTAGAGGGGTAAACCAAAATGGAACATTACCCGCCGGAACAGCCGCTTTTACAAATAATCTTGGGGATGAAATTTTTACTGATCTTGATGGTAGCGGCACTATTACAGGAGCAGATCGTGATGTTATTGGTGACCCTAATCCAGACTGGACTGCCGGTTTAAACAATACGTTCCGGTATAAAGATTTTGATTTAGGAGTATTTTTTCAAGGTTCAATTGGCGGAGATATTTTTAATTACACCGCACTGGAATTGGCATCAGGAGGCTCTAATGCTACTACCGAAGCCTTAAACGCTTGGACACCAACCAACACAGATACTAACGTACCTTCAGCCGCAGTTAGAGCGAGAAGAATAACCTCTAGATTTGTATATGATGGTAGCTTTATTAGACTTAGAAATTTAGCTATGGGCTATACTTTACCTCAAAATATAGCCGAAAATTTAGGCTTAGATAATATTCGTTTTTCTGTTAGCGGACAAAACTTGTTGACCATCACAGATTATCCTGGTGCAGATCCAGAGGTAAGCTATCAAGCGTCTGGCAATCAGGCAAGTAATGTTAATCAAGGTTTCGATTATGGCAATTATCCAAATATAAAATCAGTAACCTTTAGTGTAAATCTTAAATTTTAAAAAAATTAATATGAAAAATATAAAATATATACTTTTAATGACCCTTTTGTCATTGGTTTCTTGCTCTACTTTGGAAGAAGAACCCATAGGCATATTGTCCCCAGAAGGCTTTTTTAAATCACCACAAGATGTACAAACAGTAATTAATGGTTCTTATGGAAACATGGCCAAAGAAGCATTCTGGGGTCGAAGATTATCATTACCCTTAATGCTAAGAAGCGATATGGTTAGCATTGGCGATAAAGGAACTCCTGCCAGACGTATCGACCATGACAGGTTTACTGTAGCTGATGACAATGCTATGATTACTGCATTTTGGCCTACATCGTATCAAATAATTGCTGGTGCTAATGAAGCTATTGCGGGCGCTGAAAGTCTAAATTTAACAGATGAAGCCATAAATCCAATAGTAGCACAAGCGTATTTTGTTCGTGCATATACTTATTTTCATTTGGTACAATTATTTGGTGATATTCCCTATTTAGATGCACCTGTAACCAATATCGCAGCTGCGAGTTTAATCTCAAAAACGCCGCAAAGTGAAGTTTATGCGAATATAATTTCTGATTTGGAATTTGCAAAACAATGGTTGCCAAATGCACAACCTACAAGAGCATTACCATCCAAAGCAACAGCTGCTGCCTATTTAGCCTCTGTTTACCTTACATTAGCAGATTTTCCTGAGGCTTATGCCGAGGCAAAATTTGTTATTGATAACGAAGGGACATTTAATTTAGAACTAGTTGCCGATTTTCAAGATTTATTTGATGCAACAAAACAAGATAGCCAAAAGGAATCTTTATTTTCTATAGACTTTAACGGTTTTTCTGATGGTGATACAGGTAGAGATTATCAAGGAGCATTAACGGGCATAAGACAAAATCAAAGAACTGATGGTCGTCTTGATATTGGTGAAGGTTGGTCTGTTGCTGTACCCACTATAAATGTTTATAATGCTTGGGACGGGCGTGATTATAGAAAACGTGTAAGTTTAGATACTATTGGCGTTTTTCGTGGGGTTGTGCAGCCTTTCTCATTTTTTCCAACAGCTAGTCCTTTAAATGTGGCAAGTGCATATATTGCAAAATATAGTCGTTTCCCTGGTACAGTTTCTCTAGGTAACGCTCGTGGAACAGAAACAAATTATGCCCAAATGCGCTATGCTGAAGTTTTATTAATTGCAGCCGAAGCACTAAATGAGGTTACTCCTGGATCAGCAGAAGCCAGTGGCTATGTTAACAGAGTTAGGGCAAGAGCAAGAAACCGAGCGGGTGTTTTGACAAATTTTCCGGCAGATGTAACTTTGGGAATAAATCAATCTGACTTTAGAAATTTGGTTTTAGAAGAACGCAAATGGGAATTAGCCTTTGAATTTAAAAGGTGGTATGACATTAAAAGGCGTCAACTAGGGCCACAGGTTTTTGGACCCAATGGCTTAGAAACACAAACAAACTTTGATCCTTCTAGGGATTATTTATTACCCCTACCTTTTGATGAATTGCTAAGAAATCCAAATTTGGCACCTAACAACCCTGGATACTAAAGCTTATTTTTTGATTAAAGTTTCCGTTTCAAATGAAACGGAAACTTTAATTATAGTGTAAATAAATTATGTCATCATTATGAAAAAAATTATACCCTTAATGACCATTATGGCTGCGTTGTTATTTTTATTTTCCTGTAAAAATGAAAATAAGGAAAATACTGCTGCCAATAGTGTAAATATTGATTCTCTTTTAAGCCTTAGATATCAAAAACTACTAAACTACCCTATTGACTCTGCATCATTTCCTAGAAGTTATAATAAAACCAAAGCTGAGGTTGTAAAGGTTTCTTCCAAAGATTGGACTAGTGGTTTTTTTCCAGGAAATCTTTGGCAATTGTACAAACTTACGGGTAATGAAAATTATAAAACAAGAGCTATAGCATGGACAAAGTACATGGAAAAAGAAAAATTCAATGATATCACACATGATATGGGTTTTAAAATATATTGCAGCTTTGGAGAGGGTTATGAAGTTACTAATGATGCGCACTACAAAGAAGTAATTTTACAAAGTGCAAAAACATTGGCTACCCGATTCAATGAAAAAGTTGGGAGTCTTAGATCTTGGGATTTTAACAAAGATATCTGGGAATTTCCCGTAATCATAGATAATATGATGAATCTGGAATTACTTTTTGAAGCGACAAAACTATCTGGAGACAGTACATACCATAAAATTGCTGTTGCACATGCAAATACAACTTTAAAAAATCATTTTAGACCAAATAATAGTAGTTATCATGTCGTGGTTTACGATACCATAAATGGTGAAGCAAAAGACAAAGTTACCCATCAAGGTATAAATGACGATTCTTCTTGGGCTCGTGGTCAAGGATGGGGCATTTATGGCTACACTATGTCGTATCGTTACACTAAAGATCCGGCCTATTTAAAACAAGCCGAAGCTAGTGCTGAGTTTTACTTAAATCATCCAAACTTACCCAATGATGGAATTCCTTTTTGGGATTTTGATGATCCAGCAATTGATGCGCCAAGAGACGTTTCAGCTGCAACCGTAATCGCAGCAGGTTTGTTAGAGTTAGCAACCTATTCTTCAAATGCGGAACAATATATAGCCTATGCTGATAAGGTTATGGGCAATTTAAAAAGTAAGGAATATATTTTAGATGCCGCTTTGGATGCTCCCTTCATTTTAGATCATAGCACTGGTAATTGGCCTAAAAAAGATGAAATGGATGAACCTATTATCTATGCTGACTATTACTTTCTAGAGGCACTACTTAGAAAATCAAATTAATAACCATTTATACTTAACTAGTGATTAAACACTTTATTACTCTAGTCAGTTTACTTTTGACGCTTGTCTCTTGTGGTCTAAAAGAACAAACAAATCAAGAAAGATCCAAAACAAACATCAATGAAAATTGGATCTATCTAGAGAAAAACATTGATGATATCTCTGTTATTCAAAATAATGAAAACTGGGAGCAAATAAATCTTCCACATACTTGGAATAGTCAAGATGTAACAGATAATGAGCCTGGATATCGACGCAGTAGTAGTTGGTACAAAAAAGTACTTACTATTGAAAACATAGTGCCAAACCAATATTATTTGCTCTATTTTGAAGGGTCAAATATCACCACTAAATTATATGTAAATGGCCAAGAAGCAGGAGATCATATTGGTGGTTATACTGGTTTTACTATTGATATTACAGACTTTATAAAAAATGGTGAAAACGAGGTTTTAGTTCATGTTGATAATGGCCATGATCCCAACGTCATTCCTTCTCAGAAAAGCGATTTTTTCATTTATGGAGGTATTACGCGTGATGTTTGGTTATTAACGAAACCCAGAACTAATATTGGTAAAGTTCAGGTACAAACCCCCGAAGTTTCTAAAACAAGTGCAAGCTTAAAATTAACTATACCCGTTGAGATTGACAATAACACCTCAGGTTTGTACATTAAGGTGGTTTTAAACGACCCAAAAGGTGTTGAAGTAACCACTAAAACTATCGAAATAAGTAGTGCTAACAATGAAGTTTTACTAACTGATATTAAAAACCCTAAGCTTTGGGATACTAAAAGCCCTAATTTATATAGCCTTGTTCTTTCACTTGTAAAAGACAACAAGACAATTGATGAGGTATCAGAAAAAGTAGGATTTCGATGGTTTGAGTTTGAAAAAAATGGTCCTTTTTATTTAAACGGAAAACGTTTGTTGTTGAGAGGTACTCACCGCCATGAAGAGCATGCAGGAGTAGGCGCAGCCATGACGAATGAACAGCATAGAAAAGATATGGAGCAAATGAAAGATATGGGGGTAAATTTTATTCGTTTAGCACACTATCCACAAGATCCTGAAATTTATAAAGCTGCAGACGAACTTGGTATTTTATTATGGGATGAATTGCCGTGGTGTCGTGGAGGTATTGGTGGTGATATTTGGAAAACCAATACAAAAAATATGCTCAAAGAAATAATTACTCAAAATTATAACCATCCAAGTATAATTCTATGGTCTTTAGGGAACGAAATGTATTGGTTACCAGACTTTAAAAATGGCGATAACACCCAAGAAATCAACACTTTTTTAACTGAATTAAACCAAATAGCGCATGAACTGGATCCGTCTCGAAAAACTGCAATGCGTAAATATTATGAAGGTTCACAAATTGTTGATGTTTTTTCGCCTTCTATATGGTCTGGTTGGTATTCTGGAAGTTATAAAAGTTACCAAAAAGCCATAGACACCTATAAACCGCAATACAATCATTTTTTACACGCCGAATATGGAGGCTCAAGCCATGTAGGCCGACATACCGAAAATCCTATTACTGGAGAAGGACTCATAAAATCTGACGGATGGGAAGAAGCTATTGTACAAACTGAGGTTGCGAACATAGCTCAAATAGGGGATTGGAGTGAAAATTATATGGTAGATTTATTCGACTGGTACTTACGTATTTCTGAAACCGATTCTACCTTTGTAGGTAATGCACAATGGGCATTTAAAGATTTTGGCACGCCATTACGTCCTGAAAATCCAATTCCGTATATGAATCAAAAAGGTTTAGTAGATAGAAGCGGAGTTCCTAAAGACGCTTACTATGTATTTAAAAGTTACTGGGCGGAAGAACCATTTGTCTATATAGAATCACATAGCTGGACAGAACGCCAAGGCCCTAAAAATTTGGTTCGTAAAGTTAAAGTATATAGCAACTGTAAGGATGTTACACTCTATCATAACGGGAAAAGTTTAGGTCAAAAAACAAAAGATATTGCCAATTTTCCTGCTTCTGGTCTGGTTTGGGATGTTCAATTTACCGAGGGTAAAAACGAATTTAAAGCGGTAGCAAATACCAAACAAGGCAATACTGTTAA
>JBGSQM010000139.1:0-2028 GCA_041738035.1 Cellulophaga sp. | reverse complement strand
AGGCGCTTTACGCAATAATGAAACTATCGTCACCAACTCCAGACACTACAACTCGCTCTTAAAAGCCTTAGAAGAAATTCAGAAAGTACAATTTGGAATGGAAACTGGTTTTTCTGGTGATTTATTAGCCATTGATATTCGCCAAGCCCTTTTCCATTTTGGTGAAATTACGGGTGAAATTACCAGCGATGATTTACTGGGAAATATATTTGCTAATTTCTGTATTGGCAAATAAATATGTTTTCCGATATTTACATTTTACTTTCTTTTTATTGATATTCAGTAACTTATAAAAAATTATTTCTCTTTTCATTACCTTTGTATTGATGTTATTTGTACTTTTATTACATCTAAAGTACACCTCAATACAATATTATAGCAAAAAGGTGTACTAAATTACACCTTGATATGAAAATCAGTTTAAAACAAAAAAAACTTACTACAGGAAAGTTAAGTCTTTATATTGAATACTATAAAGGATCAACTATTGACCGAAACGGTAAAAAAGTTCACAGTAGAGACTTTGAATACCTTAAACTCTATTTGTTTAACAATCCAATTAATGCCGACCAAAAGAAAGAGAACAAAGAAACCCTGGAATTAGCTAATAATATTCTTTGTATAAGGCAAGCTGACTTTATCCAAGGAAAGCATAACATCAAAAATAATGAAAAAGGTAAAATTTTATTCTTAGAATTTTACACTCAAAAAAAAGAGGAACGATATCAAACCAAAGGGAATTATGACAATTGGGAGGCAGCACAAAAACACTTAGAGGCTTTCTGCCCTCAACATACCACTTTTGATGATATTGATGTAGATTTCATTAAAAGCTTCAAGAAATACTTAGATACTGTGGCAGTAACCAAGAGTGAAAAAAAACTCTCTCAAAATACCAAACATACCTATTACAATAAATTTAAAGCCACATTAAATGCAGCCTTTGAAGAAGGGTATCTTAGTGAAAATCTTTCTAAAAAAGTTAAGGGTTTTACAATGGGAGAATCTAAAAGGGAATATCTAACCCATGAAGAGGTTCAAAAATTATCACAAACGAAATGTAAGCTTCCTATTTTGAAACGTGCTTTCATCTTTTCGGTTTTAAGTGGTATTCGCTGGTCTGATATCAATAAACTAGTATGGTCGGAAGTTCGTGATGAAGGTTTAGATGAATTGCAAAATCCAGTTCATCGAATATTATTTACGCAAAAAAAAACCGATGGTGTCGAATACCTATACATATCGCAACAAGCCAGACAGTTGCTAGGCAATAGGGGAAATCATAATGACCGAGTTTTTAAAGGCCTACGCTATAGTGCGCATATGAATATGCAACTATTAAGATGGTGCATGGATGCCGGAATAACCAAACATATCACCTTCCACTCCGCTAGACATACTAATGCTGTATTGTTATTAGAAAACGGTGCTGACATATATACGGTATCTAAACGTCTAGGTCATCGTGAAATACGGACTACGGAAATTTATACTAAAATCGTTGATAAGAAAATGAAAGAAGCAGCTAACATTATACCTGAATTAAACTTAGAATTATGAAAAATTTATTTGAATTTATCCTAATATCAACGCTAAGAGTAAATGATTTTATCAATTCATCTATCAGTAGGGTAAGAATAAAACTAACACAATATCAATTGCATATATTTTATATTTTGATGGCTATACTAATGTGTATTGGGTTAATCACCATGTTGATGTCGAACTCTAACATAATTTGGGTTATAATTTACAGCATAATACTTTTTACGAACTTATTATTTATTAGCGCTGCAATTTATGCTTTTGAAAAAAATATTAAGATTTTAAAAATAGATGGCAAATTGGATAGGGCGGTCAAAGTGAACCACTTGCGGCGGATGAAATTGAGCATAGCAAAGTAAGTGCTCAAAATCGATTCATTTGTGGTTAAATTTAGTCTTTATTTTTCATTTTTTTACGCATCGATTCTCCTTTAATATGTATTCTGTGTGCATTATGTACAAGGCGGTCTAAAATGGCATCTGC
>JBGSQM010000060.1:0-14482 GCA_041738035.1 Cellulophaga sp. | reverse complement strand
ATTTTCACCCGAACATCATTCGATTCGTGGTAATTTACAAACAGCGATTCTGCGCAACGTTTTCCTTCATCGTAACAAGACCTAATTCCTATTGGGTTTACGTGACCCCAATAATGTTCTGGCTGTGGATGCATTTCTGGATCACCATATACTTCACTTGTTGACGCTTGTAATATTTTAGCACCTGTTCTTTTTGCCAGACCTAGCATATTAATGGCACCCATAACTGATGTTTTAATCGTTTTTATTGGGTTGTGTTGGTAATGTACTGGTGAGGCAGGGCATGCCAAATTATAAATTTCATCGACCTCAATAAAATAAG
The DNA here is from genome assembly GCA_041738035.1 of Cellulophaga sp. GTDB lineage: Bacteria > Bacteroidota > Bacteroidia > Flavobacteriales > Flavobacteriaceae > Cellulophaga. Next base: position 14,160 of record JBGSQM010000060.1, on the reverse strand, counting down.
GCATGGTGACGTCGTGGCGGATTAATTCAAAAAAGGGATTTTCCATTAAATGAATAATCTTACTTTTTCTTCCTGTGAAGTAATTGTCCATACAAATTACTTCGTTACCTTCTTTTAAAAGGCGTTCACATAAATGCGAACCTACAAATCCTGCGCCGCCTGTTACTAATATTCTTTTCATTTGTTTTAAATTATGCCGTTATTTTCTTGCTGGCGGTTGTATTCTGGTTAGCGTGAACTGTAGCACGACCAATACTGTAATAGGTATACTCTAACTCTTTCATTTCTTCAGGGTCATATACATTTCTACCATCGAAAATCACTTTATTATTCATCAGCTTTTCAAGGATTCTGAAATTCGGCATTCTAAATTCTGACCATTCGGTGACTAAAATCATAGCATCGACCTCAATACAGGCATCGTATTCATCTTTAGCATAATATACGGTATCACCTAAACTGTGTTTCGCTTCTTCCATAGCTACTGGGTCATAAACCCTAACTTCAGCACCTAAAGCCCTTAATTGTTCTATAATAACTAATGATGGTGCTTCGCGCATATCGTCAGTTTTTGGTTTAAAGGCTAAACCCCATATGCCAAATTGTTTACCTTTTAGATTATCACCAAAATGTGCTTTTATTTTATTTACTAAAACAGACTTCTGTTTGTAATTTACATTTTCAACTGCTTTTAAAACATCTAAAGAATGTCCGTGTTCATCGGCAGTTCTTACCAATGCCTGTACATCTTTTGGAAAACAGCTACCACCGTAACCTGTACCAGGATAAATAAATTTATTTCCAATACGGGCATCAGAGCCAATACCTTTACGAACCATATCAACATTGGCACCTACTAATTCGCATAAATTAGCGATATCATTCATGAAACTAATTTTTGTTGCGAGCATAGAGTTCGCTGCATACTTGGTCATTTCTGAAGAAAAAATATCCATAAACAATAATGGATGACCGTTCATTAAAAATGGCTTATATAATTTTTTCATCGTTTTTTGCGCACGTTCATTTTCTATCCCTACCACAATACGGTCTGGTTTTAAAAAATCTTCAACAGCACTACCTTCTTTTAAAAACTCTGGATTCGAGGCTACATCGAAAGGAATGTCTAATTTTCTTTTCTTTAATTCTGCTTCAATAACCTTTTTTACTTTCAATGAAGTTCCTACAGGAACCGTACTTTTAGTAATCACAACTTTGTAGTCTTCCATTAACTGTCCGACCTCTTTAGCAACCCCTAAAACATACTTAAGATCTGCGCTACCATCTTCATCAGGAGGAGTGCCAACAGCTATAAAGACCGCTTCACTATCTTTTAATCCTTTTGCTAAATTGGTCGTAAAAGTGATTCTTCCTTTTTCGATATTTCTTTCTAAAAGTGCATCTAAGCCTGGTTCATAGATAGGTACTTTGCCATCTAAAAGCATTTGTACTTTCCTTTGATCAATATCAACGCATGTAACATTAATACCTGTTTCCGCAAAACAAGTTCCTGTTACAAGACCTACATATCCTGTGCCTACTACTGTTATTTTCATCTTTTTAAATTTGTTGATTTGGATTATTTATGTTGTAAATATATTCTTACATAAATTGTTTTTGTAATTTTTGTTGTCAATAGGTAATCTTTTGTGGTAAAAGCTTAATTACTTGTATATTATAACTTAGACTCGTCGCTTATATGTGTTATTCTATTAAATATTTAAACTATAGGAGGAGTTTATTAAAGAGCAAAATTAAAGGCCATGTATTTTTTTAACTGTTATAAACGGTAAACAACCATTTACTTGCGGTAAAGGAAAGAAGAATGTACTTTTAATAGAATACCATAGTATTCGTTTTTGAAGTGCAAAACTAAATTGTTAGCATTTATTCTATAAAAACCATTGCGTCAGGAATTTTTCCAGTACCAATAGTACTAATAATAGTAAAAGTAGTCATGTCAATAACTTCTATTTTACTAGCATTAGAGTTGGCAACAAAAGCAAACCTCCCATTGGGATGCATTATAATATTCACAGGTCGTGGGGTATGGTAAAGTATTCTCTCGACAAAGTGCTTTTTGCCTGGAATAGAAATTGTTTTAATTTGTTTTTTTGAATGCTGATCAAAAACTGAAATAGTACCACTACTTGCATTAGCAATTAAGCAATAGTTTCCGTCAACAGAGAATTTTACTTTTAAGGGTTCTTTTCCAGTCGGTAAAGTTTGTAGTACCTTATAATTTGTTGTACTTATAACAGAAATAGAATTTTCATTTTTATTCGTTACCCAAATTTCTGAACCATCAGGGGTAATATCAATACTTTCTGGCGTTTTTCCGCAGTGAATAATTTTAATTACGCTAAGGTTATCTAGGTCAATAACACTCACCGAATTTGATTTCATGTTGGTAACAAAGGCCATTGGTTTGTTGGGATGAAGTACAACAAGATGGCTTTTTAGTTGTTGGGTTGGTATTTGCTTCTCAATACTGTCGGTTGTAAGATTCAATAATGCTAATGTATTTTTTACATAATCTACCAACACCACTTTGTTTGAATTTGGAAAAGCAGCAATACCATTAGCGTTTAAATTTTCTTTTACATCTATTATTTTTTCTACTGTATTTTTTTTGGTATTTACAAGTTTAATGATACTCCCTTCGCTATCGATATCACCATAATTTGTAAGAATAATTTTCTTTTTATTTTTAATAGCAATTGCTTCATGCGATTGCATTGCAATAGGAATAGTCGCTATTTCTTCTCCAGAATTCAAATCAAATACCTGAATGTCTCTACTTACTTTATTTACAATATATAATTTTCCAGTGGTTTGTATGCTGTAAGATGGCAACCTTACCAAGAGTATTATGCCGACAAATACTATATAAAGTACGCTTAATAAAAGTAAAATTTTCTTTATATATTTTTTATACATTTTAAAAAAGATTAAGGAAGTAAGGCTAATCCGTCTGGCATTTTCCCTACTTTAATACTACTGACTAGGGTGAAATTTTTCATATCGAGTACCTCAACCCTGCCAGCGTTGTAATTAGAAATAAAAGCATACAAGCCGTTCGGATGTATTAAAATACCTACTGGGCGAGGAGTGCTATACCATAGTTTTTCGAGTATGTTTTTTTTACCTGGAATTGTTACCGTAGCCATTTGTTTTTTTGTTTCTGTATTGAATACAGAAACAGTACCGTCACTTGCATTTGAAACTAAACAAAATCTTCCATCCTTAGAAAACTTTAATCGTAAAGGTTGTTTTCCCGTATCTATTTTAGCTTTGGTTTCATAGCTTTCTGTATTGATGACCGAAATAGTATTATCTTCAATATTGGTTACCCAAATTTCAGATCCATCTGGAGTAATATCAATTCCTTCGGCACGCTTGCTAAAGGAGATAATCTTAACTACTGAATCTATTTTAACATCAATAATACTAACAGAACCTGAATTGAGATTACTAACATATACTAATGGCTTAAAAGGATGTTGTACCAACAAATGACTAAAAGATTGTTGTGTCGAAATCTGCTTTTCTAAGGCGCCAGTCGCCACATTAACCACTGATAAATGATTACCGATATCAGTAACAATACCTACTGTATTTTCTTTAGGCATGCTTATGATACCGTGTGGACGTAAACTTTCGCCAAGACTAATGGTATTTTTTAAGGTGTTTGTTTCTGTATCAATTACCGTTATACTATTGCCTGCAATTTCTGCACTTCCGTAATTAGTAACAATAAGCTCGTTTGTGCTTTTTACGATGGTGGCTTCGTGAGGTTCTTCTTGTAATGGTAACTCTTTTATCTCTTTGCCTTTTTGCAGGTCAAAAACTGTAATACTTTTATTTCCTTTATTTACCACATATAATATACCCTCTGTTTTAATGGTATAAGCAGGTTGTTTTATAAAATATACGGCTGTACATAATAAAATTAGACCACTACCTATAAAGACTATTAATTTTAAATGTTTCATTTTTTTTATCTATTCTTTTGGGAAGTCACTGTAATTTGCTAGTAAAGTTTTTTGTGCTTTAGTTTTATAAGTCATCTGATTTAAATAATCGTATTGCATACTCACATGCCCTTGCCGTAAGTGCCATATAAGTCAACGATGGGTTTTGGCATCCGGAGGAAGTCATGCAACTTCCGTCAGTAATAAATACATTTTTAACCTCATGCATTTGATTAAATTTATTAAGCACCGATGTTTTAGGATCATTGCCCATTCTTGCTGTACCCATTTCATGTACTGCCGAGCCTGGTGGTGGACTATTTCTATAACTTCCTACGTTTTCAAATCCTGCTTTTAGTAAAATTTCTTCACTCGCTTTAGTCATATGTTCCATCATCGCTAAATCATTAGCGCCATATTCAAAACGTATTTTTACCAAGGGTAATCCCCATTGGTCACGATTCTGAAGATCTAATGAAATTTTGTTATCGTAATTGGGCAGTACTTCGCCACGGCCACCCAAAGAAACTTTCCATTTTCCTGGTGTTTCTAATTGCGCTTTTAAGTCAGCCCCCATACCGCTTGTCATTTTTGATTCCCAATTTTCCCTTTTCCCTTTTCCTTGAATTCCATACCCTCTTATAAAATCTAGATTTTTTGTTTTGCCATCTAAATTTTGGAATCTCGGAATATAAATGGTACCTGGAGAGCGACCTTCATAATACTTATCTAACAATCCATTAAACGTACCATAAGTTCCTTCGTTTACCACATGATCCATTAAATTATGACCCACCTGTAAACTAGAATTTCCTAGACCGTTTGGAAAAGATGTAGAAACAGAATTCAACAAAATAGATGCCGTTGCAATTGCAGAAGCATTTAAAAAAATTATTTTTGCGTAATACGTAATTTCTATTTTTGTAATGGCGTCGATTATTTTAACCCCAATAGCCTTTTTGGTTTCATCATCATAAATAACTTCTTTTACGACCGAATTTTCTCTAAGGGTTAAATTACCACTATTATGGGCATCTAAAAGGGTTGATGAATTACTGCTAAAATAGCCGCCGAAGGGGCAGCCCCTACTGCATAAATTTCGGTACATGCATGGTCCTCGTCCCTCTTTTTTCTCGGTTAGGTTTGCCACTCTGCCATTAATGATAATACGGTCTTGATAGTGCTTGCTTACACTTTCCTTTAAATACTTTTCAATAGCATTCATCGGGATCGCAGGTAAAAATTTTCCATCTGGTAAATGCGGTAACGCTTCTGTAGTTCCACTAATACCTACATATTCTTCTACATAATCATACCAATCCTTTACATCAGTATATCTAATAGGCCAATCAACACCATGGCCATCGGCTTTATTGGCTTCAAAATCCATTTCTGAAAACCGGTAGCTTTGGCGACCCCATGTTAAAGATCTGCCACCAACTTGGTAGCCTCGTATCCATTTAAAAGGTTTTTCTTGAACGTACGGATGTTCACTATCTTTTACATAAAAATGTTTATCCGTAGCATCGCAGTGGCTGCTTTGAATGGGTCTTTCTGCTAGATCTTTACGGGTTAAATGCGATCCAAACTCAAAATCCCAAGGGTTTTTAAATGCGGTGGAGTAATCTTTAATATGTTCAACTGCACGTCCTCTTTCTAAGACAAGTGTTTTTAAACCACCTTCAGTAAGTTCTTTAGCGGCCCAGCCTCCGCTAATCCCAGAGCCAACTACAATGGCATCAAAAGTATGTATTGCTGTTTTGTTCATAATAGTTTGGTTAACTAGTTGCCCAAGCTTTTTGGTTAGGTTTTATCGTAGTAATCGGGTTATACCTAGCAGGAATCTGTTGGTATGCCAATAGTTGTGTTGCGCCAAGTTGCGAGGTGCAATAGCCCTCAACGGTGAGCGATTTAAGGATGGTGAAAAAAGAACGCCCTCTTAGTTTATTTTCAATTTTACCCAATAAACTATTGGCATCGGCATTGCCGTCCAAATTTTCTAGTAATGCTATTTTTTGTTGTACTGTACAGTCTGCAAAATGTGTATCATAATCACTTAAGGAGGTCTCTTGCAAATCATTTAAACCATTATAAAAATTTGTGTATTCTTTGTTCAAAGAACAGGACTCCATAAAACGGATAATGTACGCATGCACGTTTGCTTCCTTGGCTCCGGGCGTATCTGTTGGTGGTATGATCACATCTACCAGTTCTGCCAGTAGGTTTTCATAATTTTGGAGTTGCCCTCTACTTGCTTTTTCAAAAAACAATTTGAACCCAGTAAAGGAAGTAAATCCAATTCCGGTAAGGGCAAAAATTCCGCCAATAGCTTTTCTTCTGTTCATTATTTCTGTCTTTTTAAATAGATACCACAGAGGCTTCGCTAGGTTTTAAACTTTTTATGACTTTTGCTGGAATACCAGCGGCTAAAGAAAAAGGAGGAATATTTTTAGTTACCACTGACCCAGTGGCAATAGTAGAACCTTCGCCAATTGTTACTCCTTTTAAAACTACCACTCTAGTTGCCAACCAAACATTATCTCCAATAGTTATCGGTGTTGGAACAACTTGAGTATCCCTGTCTTCAACACCATGAAAATCGCTATCCATAACGATGACACCAGGAGCAATTTGTACATTTTTACCGATTTTAATTTGAAAATGTGCCGATATAATACAGCCCACATTTATAAAGGTGTTGTCTCCGATTATCAGTTTTCCTTTGCCTCCTGCCGAGAGTTGTGTTTTATGAATATGTGACCAAACTTTAACTCTATTGCCTAAAATTATTTCGCCGTTGGCATCAATTCTTGGAATTCCCCTTGTAGTACACAAGCTGCCCGTCTTACAATTTCTTAAAAACCATTTTCCCAAAACTACGCGCCAAAAAATGTCCCAGATTCTTTTAATCAATAACAGCAAAGGGTTCCGTAAAGGGTTGGCCTTTTTTAAGTTTTTATATTCGGATTTTAATTTGTTTAGAACTAACATGATGGTAAATTTTCTTTTAAACAGAGTGATTTTGATGTACGTTATGGTTTTGAAAATTCCATGCTATACCTCTATACATTGCGGATAAATGAGCCTTATTAAAAATATATTTGATGGTGTTTTTGGGGATTGAAACAAGGAAAAAATAGGCCATTGCCAAATAAAAAGTAACACCTTCTACATTTCTTCGTAAGAACAGCAATCTGTTCCTGTTCATATAGTAAGTTTTTAAGGTGCTGTTTTTTCCTGTTGAAATAGACTCTTTGTGCAAGATAGCCGAGTTGGGCTGAAAATAAATTTTATGCCCTGCACGCCTAACTCTCTCTGTAAAGTCATATTCTTCGTAATAAAGAAAATAGCCTTCATAAAGCAAGCCTAGTTCTTCTAAAACACTTTTTCGTATCATCATACAGGCACCATGTGGGTAAAATGTTTCCGTAACCTGATCAAATTGTCCCTTATCTTTTTCTTTGTTTCCGTAGTGTCTTCCTCTTGATGTTATAGGATTCATAGGTGATGTACCTGCATATTGAATAACATTATCTTCGTAGAAATAAAGGATTTTAGAACTCACGATTCCTATTTTTTCATCAGATTCCATCAACGCTACCATGCTATCCAAGAAGTCGGGTTTTACTTCGGTATCATTGTTCAACAACAATACATAATCGCCTTTAGCTTTTTTTAATGCAATATTGTTACCCCCTGCAAAACCTAAATTTTTTTCGCTAAGTATCAACTCCACTTCCGGATATTTTTCTTTAATTATATAAGGAGCTTTTGAAGGAGAACCATTATCGACAATTAAAATTTCAAAATTCGGATAAGTGACTTTTCGTAGCGATGCTAACATTTCGCAAGTAACTTCGGGTTGATTGTAGTTTACACTTACAATCGTTACCAGTGGGGTTTCATGGGTTAAGTTCATCATTTTATTTTGTCAATTAAGTGTTCTTTCTTTTTCAGGATAGGTGTTCTAGTGTCTTGATAGTGGCAAAAACAGTTATTTTTTTAATTAGTTTGCATTAATTGCTCAGCTATTATTTTTTTTCTCAGCTAATTCTGGCAAGTATTCTTCAGGTTTTCTTTCAAAAATTTTGGGATTTGACATAATCGCCATGGAAGCATAAATTAAGAGTGATGTTGGCATTTGCCCCAATACACCATTACCATAGGAGGCTGCCATAATTCCGGCCATGCCTGCAATTAAAGCACTCATTTTTAGCTTTGTTATGGGATCTCTAATTCTGAACATAACTTTAAAAGAAGCCATTCCGATAACATAAATTAAAATGAATAGGTGTATGACTAAACCAACGACACCCATTTCTGCCCAAATCATAACATACCAGCTATCTGTGGCAACATGCGAGAGAAATGCATTTGGTAAAAACCGTTGAGCTTTATCACCTGCATGGCCAATACCACCTCCAAATGGTCTAGAGGCCAGATATCCTTTCAAGATTTCTTGATTTGCTTTTCTAACCAATAATGATTTATTATTTGGGTCGAAGCCAGTTCTCATTCTTCTTATTTGAGCATTGTCATTCGCAATTAAAGTGAATTTGAAGAAGACAAAAATTAGAGCGACAAATAATACACCTGCAGAAAGTATTTTAATGTTTTTTCTGAGCACAAAGAAGGTCATAAAACCAGCAAATGGGACAGCAATAGCGCCTCTTGTTCCAGAAATCATCATCCCGTATAAACCTAATATTCCAACGGTAAGAAAAAACATTTTGGTGATTCCTTTTTTAGTCATACCATAAATAATGAATACAACTCCGGCATAGCCTTGGTTAGCACCAAATTGACCAGCATCTGTTAAAAAAGAAAAAACCCTAAGCTTACCAAATAATATATGTGTTACAGCGCCACCTCTGTCTAGCCATGCTTGTTCAGCATAATCTACGCCAAAAATCACCTGTCCCATACCTTTAAGAGTAGCAAGTATAGAAAATACGCCCCAAACGTATAGAAAGATGTCTAGTCGTTTGTTGGTATTGATAAGCATAAACGTAAGGATGATAAAAAAAAAGAAATAAAAACCTAAGCCTCTGCCAGCGATCCACGGTTCTATCATTCTAGCTTCGGGATTTGCAATTTGAAGTATAAAAATCAACAACCAAAAAGCAGCTAAAATGGTAACATGTTGATTAGCCGGTGACCAATCTACACGTTCTCTAAATCTAGAAAAAATTAGGGCTAAAAATGTTAACACCATTAACCCATCGATTATAAAACCAATAGGTAAATCTGTTTTTATATACCGTAAAGAGCCCAGTATTAAAAAATTAAGTCCTATTGCAGTATAAAAACCAATAATTGGATTTTTAAATATTTTATAAATAAAGATACCACCAAAAAAGAGTGCCATAAGTAAACCCACTCCTGCAATCTGCATTTTAGCAATAAGCAATGCAGCTAAAGCTATACCTCCCAATACCATTAGTATTGTTTTTGGTTTAGCTAAATTGTCAGAACCTGATAGTTTATCAAAAGGGTTTATATGATTAGTATTTGTATTCAATTTACGTGTTTATTAGCGAGTATAAAACGGCTATGCGTTACTTTGTTAAAAAGGGTTTTATAGAAATTTAAACCGCTTGAAAAGATTTCTTTATAAGATAAATTCAGTTCTTTATTTAAAAAATACATCCCCATCCAAATGCCAATTATGGTAAACACGATAGAGCCAACCGCGACTAATAACAATGATTTGAAAATAAAAATGGCGATAATATCTCCGATGACATTTGCTGCGACCATAATAAATACTTTTACTGCGTTAATGTTTGGTTTATTAATACTGTCTAAACCTACACCTGTCATTCTATCAATGGGTAATAAAAGTCCGTATATGGAAAATACGCGCACGATATCTACAACATTAAACCCCGTAGTAGGGTCTACTTTTAAATAATGTTCTCCTGATAGTATTAATACTAAAAATTCGGCAAATACAAACGTGCACAAACTCATACCAATAAATAGGTAGGTAAGTGCCCCAGAATACGTATAAAATAAATCTTTAACCTCATCTATTTTTCCCTGAACACTTGCTTTAGACATTTTTGGGAATGCGGTAGCCACAAAACTTCGTAAAGGAATTTGTTGCAATTCCGTTAGTTTTAAAGGAATACTAAATAATGCCACGGCAGCACTTCCCATGGGACTTAAACTTATAATGATGGTGTCGGCACTTCTTAATAAATTAGTACCTATTAAAGTAAACGTGGTATATTTTCCAAAATTTAACAGTGTTTTATTCGTTGCCCTACTAGCCTTTGTGATGTATTTTGTGCCGTCCCATCCTAAAACTATGCTTACTAAAGAGGTAACTGCATTGGTAATAAGTAAACTAAAAACCAATTCTGTTAAACTCATGGGTACAAAAAAGAAATGAATTATAATAACAAGGAAGAATAAGCCACTTTTTAAGGTTTTAAGAATCAGTATTTCTTTATATTTTCTATCTGCTTGCAATACTACAAGTGCAGTATTCCATGGCAGATTTAAAAATGCCAATACTGGGTACCATTTAAAAAATAGATGATATCCTGAATTTCTAATGGTCTCGAAAAACAGGGTATAACAAGAAAATAAAATAATAGCAATGAATAAAGTAGCACCCACACCTATTAATGCATTTGAGCCAATTAGCTTATCTTTAATAGCATCATCTGCACCAGATAAGAAGCGTATTAAACCTGTATTGGTAATCCCAAAACGAAACATTTCTACAAAAGAACCTGCAGTGATAAATAATACCCATTCACCAAAAATATCTAAGGATAAACTCCTGGCCAGAAGAGCAAAACCTGCAATGCCTGAAATAGCAATAACAAGATTTCCTGTTAAGGACAGAAAATTATCTTCGCGAACTATTTTTTTCCATATTTTCATCTCGATTTTGTGTTAAATTTGATTTTTAGACAAGAATTGAAACCTAAACATAGATTTTAATTTTTTTCTAAACTTATTTCGAGTTTTTGGTAAATCTCCTAATACCGACTCTAGTTCGTTTATAGTAACACCGTTTACGATCAGTTGAATTTTTGGAGTACATGTTACTTTTAAATTACTGATGGCAGCTTCATCGGCAGCAGACCAAATTCTATTAGAACGGCATACGAGGATACTTAAATCTGAATTTTTAATTAATGCCGCAGGGTAATGGTTATAGATTAAAGCCGGTAATTCTATGATTACAAAATCTGGGGTATTTTTTAAATGTACATTGTTGTGTTCTAAAATATCGCTATAGTTTTTTGCATTATAAAAAGCGCTATCCATAGGATACGTATAGCGTTCAGCACTATCTAAATAAGTGGATGTATCTGCCAAAAATTCATTATTTATATCTATACGACTGTCAGGATACCCTAAAATTTTATTGAGAATTCCCGTTTTTTGTTTTTGTTGTACTCTAATGTTTTCGTTATCATAATTGAGCAGTACTACTTTTTTCCCATCTTGTTTTAATGTTTTTGCAATATTGCCAGCAATAATTGTTTTTCCTTCTAATTTTTGAGTACTGAACACGATAATGGTTTTTGGTGCCTTTTCCGCATTTTGATCACTAAAATTTTGCAGTATATTCTGTGTAATTATTTCAATTAAGCGTTTTTGAATAAAAGCTAAATTAATGCCTTTTGGATCTACGATAATTTTAGGAATCATTCCCAAAGAAGTAAGTCCGGTTTCCTTACTTGCTTTTGTAGCGTTTCTTAAAGTATCATCGAAATACTCCATAACAAAAATAATTCCCAAGGTTAAAAGTCCTCCTAGGAATGCTGCTGCGACTATTAATATAGATCTTTTTGTAGGATTTGGTGAAAGTGGAAAATAGGGTGGGTCTACCGTTTTTAAACTAGAAGATAGTTCACTGTCTTGTAATTTTAGTTTCGCTAAATTTAATCCGTGAAGAATTTCTAAATAGCCTTGTTCAGATACGGCAATCTCACGCTCCAACCTTTTCATATTAGCCCCTGCTGGCGCATAGTTTGCATAGGTTTCTTGAAATTCATCTTTCTGACCATCTATTACTTTAATTTTTGCTTTTAGATTTTCAGTTTCCATTACGCTAGACATCCAATCTGGTAGTACTTTAGAAATTTGAACCCCATCAATTGTATTTTGGTACGAGTATAGCTCATCAACACTATTTTCTATAGTTTCATTTAATTCTTTAGCTTGGTTTTTTAATTGTATAATTTTAAGGCTGTCAGCTTTGAAACCAGTAGATTCGATGTCTGCTTCTTTTAATGCTATTGCAAAATTTAAATTTCCTAGGGCTGCCTTTTTTTCAAGAAGGCTGTTGCTCTTTACTTGAATAACTTCTTGCAATTGCAATTTGTCTTCTAGCCGTTTTGTAACAGCTTGCATGCCGGCTAATTCTGATTTTTTTAGTTTATAATCTACTTCTAATTCTTCTTTAACTACAGCCACTGCTTTACTTTGTTCATAGTAATTAATAATATTAGAGCTCTTATTAAATTCAAGAAGTTTACTTTCTGCTTGGTCTAAACTTTTTTTGGCTTTGTCGAGTTCGTCTTCAAAATATTTAACTACTGAACCAGACCTATTTTCTTTTATTCCTTTATAATTTTTTATGCATACAAGATTGTAAATGGCAAGCGTTTGCTGACAAATACCTGGATCATTAACCGTGTAACTTAATTTTAATAGATCACTACTATTTATTCTTTGTGCTTTTATATCTGATAAAGCTTTAAGAGAGTAGTGTTTATTTTCTTCATAATTGAACACCTCGTACATATAATTATCGGTGCTACTTCTCATTAAGTTTAATAAATTCTGAACCGTTTGTTCGTAATTATCTCGATCTATTTCGGGAGGAAGCGGATTATTTACAATTTCCGAATCATAGTCATTTAGCGGTGCATCGGCTGCGATTTCAATATATTGGTATATGTCTTTAGGTAAACTAAGTTTAAGTTCATCATATAATTCTTTTGATATATATTTAGGATTAGCTTCTGGCAGCATCATATGAATTGCTAGTAATCGTACTGCAACTTCTTCTTGAGTTTCTCTTGATTTTATAATGTTAATTAAGTTGTCGAATGCAGCATTAGTATCTTGAGTACTAAATTTTTTATCCATATCAATAGAAGAACCCGAAGCAAGGCCAGTATATAAAATGGTTTGCGAAGAAAATTCATAAGACGGATTCATAGTTAGAAAAATAACCAATGAGCCAAGAACCAAAGGAACTATTAGTAGTAGTACTAAATGTTTTACTATTAATCGTACAAAATCTATCAGTGTCATAATCTTAATTAGAACTATTTAAACTAAATACGAACCCAGACATATCTTCTAATAATTTTCTGGCAGTAATGAATTCGTACTTTGCTTTTTCGAAAGCTGCCTCCATATCTGTAGTTATGCTATTAATTCTTACATATTCAGATATGGGTACAATTCCATTTCTAAACTCTTTTTCAACCATTTGCATGTTAACCTTAGCATCACTTAAACTTTTAGATCTTATTTGAAGTACTTTTTGCTTTAACAGTAAGTCTTGGTAAAGCGTTATCACCATTCTTCTGACTTGTTCATTTTCATATTCGACCATACTTTTAGCCGCTTCAATCTCAGATTTGGCCAGTTTAATTTGATTTTTTCTGTTGATGCCGTCAAATAATGGAAACTTTACATACAAACCAACACTGTAATTAAACTGTTTTGAAGTTGTTAAAACCTGAGAAAGTGCTTCACCATCTTCGTTACTTGAAAAATTATTAAGATTACCATACCTACTATCGGCTTGAACACCTAAATTTCTAGCCCAATGAATGCGCTCTGTTGCTAAAGTTGCTTCCTTAACTAGGATATTATTATCGCGGAAATTAACCATAGCACTTCGTTTTATAACAGAATCTATTACTGTATTAAGCGATGGTAGGTTAAATTCCTTTTCTTGGAATAGGCTATCAGTAGCGTCAGTGTTTTGTGCCCTAACATTTGTAAATGAAATAATGATGGTAATTAAAATAGATGATATTTTTAAAAATATATTCATTTTTTTAAACGTTTTCTTTCTGAAAAACAGCTTTAAATGTTTTGATAATCAGCCACATATCTTTCCAGAAAGCATTTTTGCTGTTGGCGATTTCAACGTATTTATTATCTAATTCTTTACGTTCTTGGGGCGACATTTTAGAAC
>JBGSQM010000033.1:0-3415 GCA_041738035.1 Cellulophaga sp. | reverse complement strand
CGATTGTCATCAAAAGAAGAAGGAAGTAATTTAGGAATTAATTTTATAAAGATAGGTAGTAAAACTGCCCCACCAGGCAATATAAAAATAGCTAGCGAGGGGATGCTTTTAAAAATATCAAGCAGTTGTTTTTGTACTTTTTTCTTCTCTTCTGAACTCAGATCCTTAACCGTAGATTTAGATAAAAGGGCTACCAATTCTTTACTTCCCGAGAGCTCTTTTTGGAGCCTTTTGCTATTTCTTAAAATTAATTTATTCACAATTCTCGACATGCTATCGTAAAATTGAACCGCCATATTTTTATCTTTCAAATGCGGAATTTGTGTCGCATTTTTCTCAAAAAAAACAGCTACATCTTCAATGGATTTTGCTACACTTTCTTTGGCTAATCCAAGGTCTTTTCCAATACCTATCAGAAACTTAGATTCCTTATAAACTAAAGATAAATCTTCCCACACAGTTAAGCAGGCAACATCTAAAAAATAGGCATTCTCACAAGGTGCAAATTTGTTAATTAACTTGTGCCTGTAGGCGATATCAAAATTATCAACGTGGCTATCTACAAAGGTTAATGAAGAGGCAAAAAGATGCGCTAGTTTTGCATCATTTTTATTCATTTCTTTAGATTTAAGCGCGTGGTAGGTGATATTAATCGTAATATGTTCAATGTCTTTGGCGTGTTCTTTTACGTCATTTTTCTGCTCTAAATAACTTTTAAAAGTTAATACATCAATACATAAAAGCGAATTGGTAATGATACTATTAAAGGTTTTACTAATAACATTATCTTCTAAATATACCCTTGAATCAAGTAATTTTTCTAGTTGTGACGAAGTTTGTTTTCCGTTTAATATTTTTTGAAGAAATGACATTTTTCCGATACCTAATTGGGTATAAAATTCGAATATAGCTTCAAGAAACTTAATAAAATCGGTACTTTGGGTATGATTTTTATACGTAAAATAGAGGGCGGTTAATAGATTTATTTTTGCCTTTTCGTCTTCTGACAAGTGGTGTTCTGGATGTATGAATTCAGGTATCTGAACATTAATCCCGTATATAAAGCCTAATTCCTTTAAATGTAAATACAATGCATCAAAGCTATCATAAAAATTTTGATAGTCTTTGACAAGGTATCCAAACTTATCTATCCAACCGTTTGATGATGGGTTCATTGCTCCTTTTTATTTGAAACAGCGAAATTACTACAATTGGTAAAAGTTTATACATTTCTTTTCTATTAAGTTTAATACAGGGTGTTTAACCCCTCAATCTTTTATTAACAAAATTTTAACATTTTAAAGCAAACCCTTATTCTAATCTCACGTAAGTGTTGTTGAATTTAAAATCTAAAAACTTTCAATTATGAAAAAAACAAAAATTTATTTAGGACTTGCCATTTGCGCAGTTACAACTATTGTTTTGGTAGCCGCCGATCATATCGACGCTCCATCATCTAGAGGAACTTCCGCAGATATTGCAGATTTTTATGCTTTTGAGCCAACAACAGGTTCAGATAACACGGTTTTTATTGTGGACTTACAGTCTAATGTATTACCAGATTTAGCGTATGGTACTTTTGATGAAGACGTTCTTACCGAAATTAACATTGATACCGACGGCGATTTAGTAGAAGATTTGGTGATCCAAGCAATTCCTAGAGATGGTGTTATGTACTTCTTTGGACCAGTTGCTCCTGCTCAAAAAGGTTTGGATAGTCAAGTATGGGTTGATGCTCCTTTAGGTAGTGTTGAAATTTCAGAGGCAAGTGCTAAAGTAACAACAACCGCAAGTGGTGTTAAGTTATTCGCGGGACCACGTCAAGACGCATTTTTCTTTGACTTCTTTCAGTTTAACGCGGTTATCGGAGGAACAGCACCAAACGGCTTTAAAGCGGCTAATGAAGCTGTAGATACTTTTGACGGCGCCAATACCATGTCTGTTGTTATTGAATTACCTAATAGTTTATTAGGAGCAACTACAGCGACCAATGCTTTGGGATTAGAGGTTTACAAAACATGGGTAACATCAAACAGAAAACAATAATTAATTATTTAAAACAAGAATTTATGAAACTTTCAAATGTACTATACGCCATGCTATACGTAGCAGCAATTTCTTTTGTCTCATGCGATAATGATGACAATGATACGATGCAAATGCCAGATCCTAAGGCTGATTTTTCAGGTACCTATTCACAGGTAGACCACATGGGTCGACCGGGAATAAATACAGTTTTAAGTGCTGATGATGCCACTAAAGATTTGCACAACAGAACCCTTCCGGCTAATATGGCGGCAACTTTTCAAGCTGGATTTGAAGCAAGATTAGAGGCTTATCATGATGTGTATGCCAATATTTTAGGAGCAGATCCTGCAGCGGTTAACTACGAGAATAACATTTTGGGCTTGGATGCTGCAAGTTTAACAGGCTATTTGGCTGCTGATGTTTTAGAAGTAGCTCCAAATTTACCAACAACATATTTTAACCCAGGAACTGATGCGGATATGGACGGAAGAATTTTAGTGCCAGATGGCGATGAAGTGGCATTAACAGGACGAATGATTCAAGATGATGTAATCGATGTTTCTTTAATACTATTATTTGGTGGTATGGAAGGTAATCGTTTTAGCGGTCAAGATACCGACGGCGACGGAATGCCTAATTTACCCAGACTAACATCAGACGGCGTTGGTATCACAGCCAACCCAACAACTACCTTTCCTTACTTGGGCAACCCAGAATAAGGATGCTATGAAGGAGAATTGGGAGGATACAAGTTATCCTCCCATATTTTTAAAACAAACCCTAAAACAAAATAATTTCATTATGAAACAGATACTCTATATATCCCTATTTACTATATTGTTTTCTTGTCAATCTGAAACAAAAAATAAAATTACACATGCTGATGACTATCATCAGTACTTAAATTCAGCAGCTCCAGACACTTCTTCAAAATATTTTGATTTATGGAACTCAAAAATTCAACCCGATAGTATTCAACTCACCAGTTTTGGTATTGTTGCTGGGCAGTATGACACCTATTTTAAGGCAACAGGTGACATCGAATATTTAAAAAAAGCCGAAAAGGCCTTAGAAAAAGCAGTAGAAATTGCCGCGGTGGGCAGAGCTGGGTATAGAAGAGCCCTAGCAAGAAATTATATTTCGCAACATAGGTTTAAAGAGGCACTTGTACAGGCTGAAACGGCCCAAAAAATAGGAGGGGGACGCTTAGAAACACAAAGTCTGTTGTTTGATGTGCACATGGAATTGGGAAACTATCCTCTTGCAAAAAACTATTTAGACAGTATTACTGACTTAAATAATTTTGATTTTTTAATTCGCGCTGCAAAATGGAATGATTATAAGGGGGATTTAACTTCTACCATCAATTATATGGAGCAGGCTACCA
>JBGSQM010000012.1:0-20738 GCA_041738035.1 Cellulophaga sp. | reverse complement strand
CGCTGGGTTGCCACTCCCAGGAGTAAATGTATTATTACGAGGCACAAGCACTGGAACTCAAACTGATTTTGACGGAAACTTTAGTATTTCTGCTGCAACAGGCGAAATATTAGTTTTTTCCTTTTTAGGTCAAAAAACAGTCCAAAAAACGGTGGATGCTTCTAATGTGGTAAATGTAACCATGCAAGAAGATGCCTCTCAACTAGATGAAATTATTGTTGTTGGGTACGGTACGCAAAGCAAAAGAACTCTTACCGATAACGTAGCAAAATTAACTTCCGCCGATATGGAAGGAGTACCCACTCCAAATTTTCAAAATGCGCTTGTTGGTAAAGCCGCGGGTGTTCAAATTACACAAACCAATGGTAATGTTGAAGGAGGAATTAACATTAGGGTAAGAGGAGCGGCATCTGTGAGTGGTGGTACGCAACCGCTTTTCGTTTTAGATGGTATTCCTTTAATAGACCCAACTGGAGATATTGGAGCTCTTGGAAATGGCGCCCCTACAAACCCATTATTAACATTGAGTGCTAACGAAATTGAGTCTATTGATATTTTAAAAGACGCGTCTTCCGCGGCCATATATGGTGCCAGAGGTGCTAATGGTGTTGTGTTGATCACTACCAAAAGAGGTAAACAAGGAAAAGCGCAATTTTCTTTCAACCTATCTCAGGGCTTTAGTGAACCTACAAATATTAGACAATGGTTGAATACAGATCAATATATTGAGTTATTTACTGAAGCTGCCATCAATGGTTTGGGTCAAGCAGACGGAATAGCCGAAGTTGAAGGCACATTTGACTTTCTAGCGGGAGATACAGACTGGAGAACAAGAGAAGTAGATACCAATTGGTCTGACGAAGCATTTCAACAAGGATATCAGTCTGATGCTGATTTTTCCGTGTCTGGTGCAGATGCTAAAACATCTTACTTTTTCTCAGGAGCTTACAATAGCACTACTGCTACAATAAGAGGTAATTTCCTAGAAAGGATAAATGCAAGAACTAATGTTAGTCATCAGTTTACCGATAAATTTAAAGCGGGTATGAACTTAAGTTTCTCTAGAACTGAGATCGATAGGATTGCAAACGATAATGCCTTTGCTAACCCATTACAAGCCATAGCACAATCGCCATTATCGCCTGCTAGGCTGGCAGATGGCTCGCCTAATCCAGGAACACTTTACGGGAATTTTCTGTTAGATGATGAAAATGCCTTTTTTAAGACGATTGTTAGAAGAACTATTGGGAAGTTTTTTGGAGAGTACAAATTTGCGCCCAGCGTAAAATTCAATTCCGATTTTTCTTATGATCTTTTTGCGCAAACTGAGGATAATTTTAGAGGCTCAAATTCACTTTTTAATTCAACCAGCGGTCAAGCTTTTGCATCTGATTTAACTTCTGAAAGCTATACCTTTAGTAACTACGCCACTTTTGACAAGTCTTTCAATAGCAGACATAATATTAACGCAGTAGTTGGTACAGAATTTATTAAATACGATAGAAGAGCTACGAGTGTAACCAGCCAACAATTCCCGTCAGACGATTTATCTACCGTAAGTGGTGGGGCGGAAGTAACCGCAGGAACAGGTGTACAATTACAAAGTACTTTCGTTTCTTATTTTGCAAGAGCCACTTACGATTTAGATGGAAAATATTTATTTAAAGCCTCTATTAGACGCGATGGATCCTCAAGATTTGGTGCAAATCAGCGCTTTGGAACTTTTCCCGCTTTTTCAGCAGGATGGATTCTTTCTGAAGAGAACTTCTTAAACGACTCTAATACGTTATCCTTCTTAAAATTAAGAGGTAGCTGGGGTCAATTAGGGAATGCGGATATTGGCGGAGATTATCCTTCTCTATTTTTATTTTCTGGAGTTTCTTATAACCAACGCCCTGGTTTAGCGCCTGTTCAGCCAGGTAATAATGATTTAACTTGGGAAAGTTCAACACAATCTGATATAGGTATCGACTTTGGATTTTTAAATGGTAAAATTTCTGGTGAGGTGGATTATTATAGAAAAGATACCGAAGATTTGTTATTTAGTGTTCCATTAATTCCTAGTTCTGGAGCGTTTAGTATCAATCAGAATATTGGTACTTTAAAAAGTGATGGTTTTGAGTTTGTATTAAACACTGAAAATATAAGCACAGAAAATCTAACTTGGAACACTAATTTTAATATTAGCACCAACAAAATTGAATTACTTTCATTGCCGAACGATAATGCAGATATTGTTAACGGCTTGAATATCAACCGCGTTGGAGAACCTGTTGGAGCATTCTTTCTAAGAGAATACGCTGGTGTTGACCCCGCTAATGGAGACGCTCTTTATTTTCTTAATACAGAAAATGCGGATGGTTCTTTAAACAAAGGAACTACCACAAATATCAATGAAGCACAAAGAATCGTTGCTGGCAATCCGTTTCCAGAACTTATTGCAGGTTTAACCAATACCATTCTATATAAAGACTTTGACCTATCCTTTACATTTCAAGGAGAATGGGGTGCTAGTATTTATAATAATGGAGGTCGTTTTCAATCGGTTAACGGAGATTTTTACGATAACCAGGATATAGAACAATTGAACAGATGGCAACAACCAGGAGATATTACCAATATTCCACAAGCTAGACTTTTTGGTGGTAATGGTGCAGGCCAATCGACAAGATTTTTGGCAAAAGCCGATTTTATTAGACTTAGAAACCTTAGTTTAGGTTACAGTTT
This sequence comes from Cellulophaga sp., assembly GCA_041738035.1. Lineage (GTDB taxonomy): Bacteria > Bacteroidota > Bacteroidia > Flavobacteriales > Flavobacteriaceae > Cellulophaga. The sequence goes on along the minus strand of JBGSQM010000012.1, from coordinate 18,011 downwards.
ACCTTCACAAGTTATAGAGAAAATGGGAATCTCTAAATTAAGACTGCATGTAACAGCTATAAACCTTTTAACTTTTACGAACTACCCTTTTGAAGATCCAGAAGCGAGAAGTAATGTAAACGGCCAAAACAATCCAGGACAGACTTTTTATTCTGCACCTCCTAATAAAACCATCTCATTAGGCGTTAATGTTAATTTTTAAGATTATAAATTATGAAATTAAATAAAATATTTTATGTGTTGTTATCAATTGGATTGTTAACATCATGCGAGAGTCAATTAGAGGTTAACCCGACAGATAATATCCCTGGAGAACTAGCTTTTACATCAGAAGCTAATATTTCAGGTATCTTAGTAGGCACCTACGATGAAGCAGGCCAACAAGCTACTTATGGTGGCCGATTGCAATTAATGACCAATATGTTAGGGGCAACCACTGAATCTTTTTGGCTTGGGACCTTTATACAGCCTAGAGAAGCATTTACCAAAAGGCTTTTGGTTGATAATACTTTTGTTGAAGGTGTTTGGTCTAATGCCTATGAAACAATTAATCAGTCTAATTTGGTGATCGACAATATAGCAACAGTAACTAGTAGCACTGAAGAAGCCAACAGAATTGAAGGAGAGGCTAAGTTTTTAAGAGCACTTAATTATTTTGACCTAGTAAGAAATTTTGGATCTCCTTATGTTGCAGGGCAAGCGAATACGCAATTGGGAGTTCCTTTGCGAATTACTGGCATTGTAGATTATTCTGTTAGATCTGAAATCGCTAGAAATACGGTTGATCAAGTGTATGCGCAGGTGATTAGCGACGCTAATGATGCTTACGACCTATTACCAGATAGTAATTCTTTCTACGCAGACAGATATGCTGCAAAGGCATTACTGGCAAGAGTTTACTTTCAACAAGGCAACTATCCTGCCGCAAGAGATGCTGCTCATGATGTATTGCTGAATAGCGGTCATTCCTTAACACCAACCTATGCAGAAGCTTTTAATAATGATGTAGATAGTGACGAGGACATTTTTACCTTTCAGGTTACAAGCCAAACGGGAACAAACCAATTAGTTAACCATTATGCTTCTGAACTTGACGGGGGAAGAGGTGGCGATGTTAGGATTGAACAAGCATACTTAAACCTATTTACCGATCCTAATGACCAAAGGCGTAATTTCACCTATATCAACCCTGCCAATAATCGCAGACTAACATTGAAATTTACCAACCAATTTGGAAATTTAATTATCTTTAGAATCGGTGAAATGCACCTGATACGCGCCGAAAGTAATTTTAGACTGAATACAGCAATTGGACTTGCTCCATTAACAGAGATAAACGCTTTAAGAGGAAGATCTACAGCGGCTCCATTAATTGGCCCTTTAACTTTAGATTTATTAGCTAGAGAAAGAAATTTAGAATTAGCTTTTGAGCAAGGTTTTATACTTCATGATGCTAAAAGAACACAAACATCTATTGGTAGTTTAGCTTGGAACGCTACTGAATTAGTGTTCCCAATACCACAAACCGAAATGGACACCAACCCATTAATGATTCAAAATGCTGGTTATAGCAACTAAGGGCTAAAAATTTTTAAATTTGAAAACGACCAATTAAAAGTTGGTCGTTTTTTATTTTTAATTAAGTTTAGGAGTGTGTCTCACATTTTTCCTTACGCAAACAAGGAAAACTAGACCTTACTTATGTTTAGGAATAGTCGGTGAAGACCACCAAGATAATTGGCAGCAAAAAGGCCAAAAAGTAAACTATTTTTCTTGGTTTTTGCTTTATGTCGCATGGCTCTTGTCTTGTATCTCGTACTTCATGTCACTTGTCTCTTGGTATTTAATACCCATGCGAACACAGCAACTGAGGCAGAGCCGTAGTGATTTATGGATTAAAAAAATGAATTGTAAATTTAAAAGCGATTAAGAAAAACGCTAGTTGCCTTTTTTAATTTAAATCCCTAAGATATTGGATTACCTTATTGTTGAATACGGCAGGTTGCTCCACGTTCACTACATGTCCGCAATTTTCCACTACGAACAGTTGCGATGCCGAATGCGAGGCTACTATTTTTTGAATAGAAGGTAAAAACAAATAGTCCTCAGCACCCATGACATATAATGTGGGTATTTTAATATCGACCATTCTAAAAAACCTAAGCAATGGTTTAATTTCAGAAGTAAGCTTAAACCAGCGAATAAACTCTTTTTGATATAATTTTTTTGCTTCCCTAACAAAAAGTAATCTTGATTCTTTATGATTTTTATTGGGCATAATCACAAAAGCGAAAAATTTATACAACCATATATAAGGTATAACCGATTTAAAAATAACACCTAATCGCATTAATAATTGCGATCGAAGGTTTAATTTCATGATGGCACCTCCCATAATCATACTCTCTACCCTATCAGGATATTTTTCAGCTAAATTCCGAATTAAGATAGTTCCAAGAGAAATACCCACAAAGTGCGATTTTTGCACTTTTTCGAAATCTATAACTTCTAAAATATCATTGGTAATACAGTCAAAAGTATATTTCTCATTAAAAATAGCCTTAAAATGCGTTTTAGAATTGCCATGACCTCTTAGATCTAACAGCAAAACATTGAAATGTTTTTTAAACTCCCGCACCTGCTTATACCAAATGGTAGAACTACCTCCTGCTCCATGAACAAAAGTGACCCATTTATCGGAAGTAGTATGTGCGTGTTTGGTATAACTTAACAAATGTATTTTTTTGTAAAAGTACTTTATTTTTTTTCAATCTGTATACCGCATAAATATTATCACAAAATGAGAAAAAATAAGAGGTATTTATGGATGATAATTACCATTTATCATTAAACTTGTTCCATCTATACAAAAGATCTGATTTCTAGCTATCTATGCCGATTTTTAAGATCTAAAAATGTTGTTTGTGCGTATATTTGTAATGAAGAGGACTTCATAAACCCTAAATCATTTTTCATGGAAAAGCAATATTGTAAAGTTGGCGAAGTAAAACCTTTAAATAACGAAGAGCAGTCTGTAGTTCTTTTGGAATATTTATACCAAAATTTTATGGATAAGGCTAGTAATATTCAATATGCAAATACAAAATTGGCGGAATTTTTTGAGTCTAAAGCACAAAAAATACAAAAGCTTTTAAAAGAATTATAGACTAAAATCTACAGCTTAATTCCATAGCCATTTCTTGCTGCATTTCTTTTGCTTTTTCCATAGCTGCTTTGGCGAAGTTTTCGTCCGTAGCTGCGTAGATTATGGCGCGTGAAGAATTTACGAGCAATCCTACCGAGGTATTCATTCCATACTGGCATACTCCTTTTAAGCTTCCACCTTGTGCGCCAACTCCTGGTACCAATAGAAAATTATCTGGAATAATTTGACGAATTTCTTTCAAATAAAGCGCTTTTGTTGCCCCTACCACATACATTAAATTATCTGCATTTTTATAGCCTTTGGAGGTTTCTATAATGTGCTTGTATAATTCTTTTTCTCCTATTTTCTGAGTTTGGAAATCAAAAGCACCTTGATTAGAGGTTAAGGCCAATAAAATGGTATGTTTATCTTTAAAGGCTAAAAATGGTTCTACAGAATCTTTACCCATGTAAGGTGCAACAGTTACGGAATCAAAAGCTAAATCTTCAAAAAAAGCTTTGGCATACATGGTGGAAGTATTGCCAATATCGCCTCTTTTTGCATCGGCAATGGTAAAAATGTCTGGATAATTGGTGTTTAAGTAGGCAATTGTTTTTTCTAAAGCTTTCCAACCTTTAATTCCGTAAGCCTCATAAAAAGCCGTATTCGGTTTATACGCCACGCAATAAGGGTGAGTGGCATCAATGATCGCTTTATTAAACTCAAAAATTGGATCTTCCTTTTTAAGTAAATGCCTAGGAATTTTCTGAGTATCCACATCCAAACCAACACATAAAAACGACTTTTTTTTGTGGATTTGGTTTATAATTTGTTTGGTAGTCATTTTATTTTGGGTTCTGGGTTTTAGGTGCTGATTGTTAGGTTTTTAAGAATTTATAGATTTTTATTTACATAACTTTTCAAAGCTTGTATCTTTCTTTGCAAGATATTTAATTTATCTAAAATTTCTAAAAAATCAGTTTGACTTATGAAATTTAATTGTTTTGATATTTCTAGTTAGGTTTCTAATTCAAAAGAAGAACCTAGTACTATTTGTAAAAATCTTGAAAAATCTTTTTGAGAATCTCTTGAACATTCTTCCGCTATATTTGAAGATATAGGTACTGCAGAACGTGACATTTGAGCCACTAAACCAAACTTTTCAGTTTTTGGAAAATTATCTAGCAGATCATAAACGTCTTTAGCTAATGCGAAACCAAGACTCCAGACATCTAATTCTCTAAAATTTCTCAAAATATTATTTTAGTTACTTAGTTTAATTTTATAAAAACCACCCAGTACCTAATACCCAGCACCTAGAACCCATTTTAAAAAATTTCCGACGCCTCTTTCAACTTTTCTGTATTGTCAACTAAGCTTAATTCGTCAATAATTCTTTGAATATCACCATTTACGATATTTTGTAAATCATAAAGTGTAAGTCCAATTCTATGATCAGTAACTCTTCCTTGCGGGTAATTATAGGTTCTAATTTTAGCAGAACGGTCTCCACTACTTACCTGTGAGTTACGCTTGGCCGCATCTTCTTCTTGTTTTTTTGCTAATTCTTGATCGTACAAGCGAGAACGTAATACCTTAAATGCCTTTTCTTTATTCTTGTGTTGCGATTTTTGATCTTGACATTGTGCTACCAATCCCGTTGGCAAATGCGTTAATCTTACTGCGGAATAGGTAGTGTTTACGGATTGTCCGCCAGGTCCTGAAGAACAGAAAAAATCAATTCGCACTTCTTTTGGATCAATTTGCACATCAAATTCTTCAGCTTCTGGTAAAACCATGACCGTTGCAGCACTAGTATGCACTCTGCCTTGTGTTTCGGTTTGTGGTACACGTTGCACGCGGTGAACACCAGCTTCAAATTTTAAGGTACCATAAACATCTTCGCCTGTAACCTCAAACTGAATTTCCTTATATCCACCACTTGTACCTTCGCTTAAATCGATTACATTGGTTTTCCAACCTCTTGCTTCGCAATACTTGGTGTACATACGGAATAAATCCCCTGCAAAAATACTAGCTTCATCGCCACCAGTTCCTGCCCTAACCTCAACCACTACATTTTTAGAGTCCTCTGGATCTCTAGGGATTAAAAGTACTTTAATTTCTTCTTCTAATTTCGGTATTGCTGTTTTGGCTTCTTCTAACTGCATCTTTGCCATGTCAACCATTTCAGGATCACTGCCATCTTTTAAAATTTCTTGAGCCTCTTCCATATTACTTTTCAGCTCGATATAGGTGCTTCTTTTCTCAACTAAATTTTTAAGATCTTTATATTCCTTATTTAATTCTACATAACGCTTCTGATCAGAAATCACTTGAGGTTGAATAATCAAGTCTGCTATTTCATCAAAACGCTGTTTTACTATATTTAACTTATCTAACATTAGATATTCATATTTTGTGCGAAATTACAATAAATTGGTCATTTTACGTCAATTTGAGATTGCAAAATAAGTTTACCCTTAGGGATATTGTTTAAAATTTTGGGAAGAACAAAAGGGATTAGTAGTCTGTAATTAGTAAAGTTATGAACTTCAATTATTGGCCTGGGCGTTTTTAATTTTCCACTTATAATTTTCAATTACAAAAAAAATCAACGAACAAAGGTTGTGCCCAGCGTAAAAATAAAAGAGTCTAATCCATCACTTCGGGTATAGTTGCTAAAACGCAAATCGATGGTTTTTAGTCCGAATGTGAGTAGTTTTGCGTTGGTAAAAATATCTTTGTAGCGCAGGCCTGCGCCATATTGATGGGCATTAAAGCCAGACAAATCATAATCGGACGTATAAAAACTTTGGCTTGAAAGCGCAGCTTCTTTTTCGTTGAAATAATCAGCCGCAGTTTGCGTGTAGTACCTATATGTGGGGTATAAGGTAAATGAGTTGCTTAGTTTTACAGGGATTTCGACACTCGCCGTGTGCGATATAATTCCCCAATCATCTATATAAAAACGATAATAGGTTCTAATAATAAAGGTATCATTCAAAAAATAATTTAATCTTCCACCAATTGGAAGCTTAAATCGGTTATCTGGCAAACGCTCTATATCATCTGCCAATTGAAAATCTTCAATAAAAAAGTCGTTGATATCTGAAAAATAAACCCTTTGAAAAGGCGTACTTAACAATCCGTTTTGAAGCACGGCATCTAAGAAAATGGAGCCTTGCAAACGCTTGCTTAATATTTGCGAAAAGCCTAAAGAAACAGAATAGGAGTTGCGGTTTATATTATCAAATTCACTAAAAATAGGATTATAAGTGCCTATACCTGAAGTTCTATCATCAAAAAAACCACCTCTTAATTCTATCGGATATTGCGGATTCCATCGATCAAAATAAACATTAGCACTTGCGGATAATTCTGTATTCTTCTCATTAAAAAGTCTTGTATAGCCTCCACCAAAACCAACAGAAGCATAGTCATATTCAGCAGAAAAATAAGCATTGGCATTCCAAATTTTATTTCGATCATCTGAACTGTGCTGGTAATTAGGACTTAAATGCACCAATTGATCAGACTGTGAAGCACCAGAAGATGCAATATATGGACTTACTCGGTCATTTGGATTACCGTCTAAGGGATTTACATTACTCGAAGATGCCGATGAATATGCAGAAATTCCGATATCTAAAGTAAGCACATCATCAGCATTCATGGGCAATCTTACAATGAGAGAAGAAGTTACATCGGTAAGCTCTTCAGAACCATCACCACCCGTTACTGCGGCATTATTCCCATCTTGACCGTAATAACTAAAAAGCGCGTCAATCTCTGTGGTTTCTAACACTCTCTTTTTATAGGTCGTGTCTTGACCGTAAGCCAGGCCGCCTAAAAAAATCACAATAACAAAAAAGAGTGAACGCATTTTATATTTTATATATTACTTAATTACAGCCACAACCGCCACCTGTTTTTCCGCCATTAGCCCCTGCAGCAGCTTCACGGTAAATTTGAAAATTAGTTTCAAACTGCTCCATGCTTTTTCCTGCCAGCATCATTTCTTCATCGTTTAAATATACTTTATCGTACTCTTTTACCACCACGCAAGAGGAGGAACAAGCAGCTAAGATTAAAAGGATTATTATTTTTTTCATTTTCTAATAAAGTTTCAAGTTTGAAATGTTTAAAGTTTAAGGTTGCTTATTTTTTATGATTTTTAATTACTTTAATTTTTATTTTACCTGTTGGCTAATGGTTGCGTATTTATGTTTTTTTCGTGCAACTTGCACCCCTCGTATTTCAATTTTGTATTTCGTATTCTGTCAACTTAATAATTTGTACTTATTACTCAGTATTTAATTAGTATCAAACTTAATTCCGCTACTCTTGTGAATTTTGTTTTCTGAATCGACAATAATAATCTCTGTACCTTCTAATTGATCGACAAATGACAAGCCTGTTTCAACGCCCATAATAAAAACTGATGTTGCCAAAGCATCACAAAGTTCTGCACTTTTTGAAAAGACCGATACACTATTAATCCCTTTTGATGGATATCCGGTTCTGGGATCGATGATATGAGAATACTTTTCGCCTTTAAAGACCACATATTTTTCATAATTTCCTGAAGTTGCTACGGACGATTCGTCCACAGGCAACCAAGAAAAAATTTTATCATGGTCCAGCGGATTGGAAATACCCACAATCCATTTTTCGCCAGTTGCTTGTCTTCCCCAAGTACTTAAATCTCCAGAGGCATTGATAATTCCAGCAAAAACTTTTTTTGATTGCATTAGTTTTTTAGTTTTATCGGCAGCATAGCCTTTACCTATAGCACCAAAGCCAATTTTCATTCCTTCTAGCTCCAAAAAAACGCTTGACTTTTCTTTATCTAAAACAATATGTTGGTAGCCTACTTTTGAAATAGAATTTTTAATTTCTTCGGTAGAAGGCGCATTCGTCATACTACCGTCAAACTTCCAAACTTTATCCATAGACGCATACGTAATATCGAAAGCACCATCGGTAATTTCTGAAATTTTTATAGCCCTTTCAATTAAACCAAACAATTCAGCGCTTACTTTTACGGGTTGAATACCTGCATTTTTATTAATGAATGAGGTTTCTGATTGCTCATCCCACGAAGAAATTAGTTTTTCAATTCTGCTGATCTCTGCAATAGCTTCATCAATATGTTTATTGGCAATGGCCTGACTTTCTGCAACAATGGTAATATCAAAACGGGAACCCATTAATTTTACCGTTCTATCTACAGTAATATATTTTTTTTCCTGAGCAGTTACAAAACAAAAAGTAAAAAATAAAAAGAACAAAAACGAATTTTTCAATCTATCAAAGAATTTAGGATGGAAATGTACGCTTTTGGCGTGACTTTTTGATAACCTGTTTCTCCTAAAATTTCACCTTTTTTATTTAAGACAACAACCAATGGAAAATAGCCTTTGGAATTGTACTTTTCGGCTAGCGTTTTATTTTCTTCCGTTAGACTTTCCGAAAGTTTGTTCCCTTTTCGTCTAGGAAAATCTGCCCTGTATAATACGTAATTATCTGCTGCATAGGTTTTAAATTCCTCAGACTGCCAAATTTCTTGATCTAATTTAATGCAAGGCGCACACCAATCAGAACCAGAAAAAACAAGAATTAAGGTTTTGTTTTGCGCAATTGCCTCTTTTTGAGCGACATTAAAATTCGTTTGCCAGTCTTGTGTATAAGAAGTGAGTACCCAAAAAAATGTAAATACTAAAATTAAAAATTTCATTTATAATCTTATTTATTCAAAAATACGTAAGATATTGTTTGCTGACACTTCGGTTTTGAATATTTTTAGGGGTCTTGAAGTAATCGAGTTTAAAGGTTTTCCCGTTAGATCAAAACGCGCTCCATGGACATCACATTCAAAAACACCTCCATTTTCAGTAAAAAAATCAATATTCGGATTGCCTTCATGACTACATATTTTGCTTGCTGCCACTAAATTTCCCTGCAGGTTTCTCACAATAATAATGTCGTTTTCTGTAAATCTTGCTTTTGATTTCACAAAAATAAATCCTCCATTATTTTCAAGATTTGCCGCTAGACTTGCGTTTAAATCAACGGTGAAATCTACACCTGTTGGTTGTTCTGGAACTAAGGGTTCTTCTCCACCACCTTCTGAAGAACAACTGTGTAAACAAGAAAAAGCTAATGCAAATGCCGCGCCTGCTCCTAAGGTTTTTAAAAATTCTTTTCTTTCCATACTATAGGTCTTTTAGAGAAACAACGTAAAAAGTGGAGAAATCGTATTTAATAGGTTTTAATTTTTTAAAAAAATATTGAAATAGTTTAATAAATGAGATAGTTTACTAAAAGCTAAAGTAGCTTTTTAGTGCTTCTAATTTAAGCATTTAAATCCTAAATTTCTTTGGTTTGTAAATTTTAAAATTTGCCTTAATATTCGAAGATACCCATATCACTACTAATCGTAAGTTTTTTGGTGGTGCTCGCTTCTACTCGACCTACAATTTGTGCTTGAACACCAAAACTTTCTGCTATTTGTATTAGATCTTTGGCAATTTCTTCGTTTATGTAAAATTCTAAACGATGCCCACAGTTGAATACTTGATACATTTCTTTCCAATCTGTAGCCGATTGTTCTTGGATTAAATTGAATAAAGGTGGTACTTCAAATAAGTTGTCTTTTATGATATGAAGGTTGTCTATAAAATGTAATATTTTGGTTTGCGCTCCACCGCTGCAATGCACCATACCATGAATGTCTTTGGATGTGTATTTTTTTAACACTTTTTTTACAATGGGTGCGTAGGTTCTTGTGGGCGATAATACCAATTTACCTGCATCTAAAGGTGACCCCTTAATGGTATCTGTTAGCTTTATTTTACCAGAATACACCAAAGTCGAAGGAACTTCTGCATCAAAACTTTCAGGATATTTTTCGGCTAAATATTTAGAAAATACATCATGACGCGCAGAAGTCAATCCGTTGCTACCCATACCGCCGTTATAGTGTTTTTCGTAAATGGCTTGCCCGAAAGACGCTAAACCAACAATAACATCGCCTTCTTTTATATTGGCATTATCAATAACCTCACTCCTTTTTAAACGAGCAGTTACGGTTGAATCTACAATAATAGTGCGCACTAAATCACCCACATCGGCAGTTTCGCCACCTGTGGAATGTATGTTTATCCCGTATTGTTTTAAATCGCTAATTAATTCTTCTGTACCGTTGATAATTACAGAAAGTACTTCGGCAGGTATTTTATTTTTATTGCGACCAATAGTGGAAGAAAGCATAATATTATCAGTGGCACCTACGCAAATTAAATCATCAATATTCATTATTAATGCGTCTTGCGCTATGCCTTTCCAAACACTTAAATCGCCTGTTTCTTTCCAATACATATAGGCTAAAGAAGATTTTGTTCCTGCACCATCGGCGTGCATTACCAAACAATAATCCTCATTATTCGTTAAATAATCAGGCACTATTTTACAAAATGCCTTGGGAAATAAGCCTTTATCTATATTTTTTATGGCATTATGCACATCTTCTTTTGAAGCAGAAACTCCTCTTTGTTGGTATCTTTCACTTTTTGATGAACTCATTATGGACAGATTTTGTACAAAAATAGTGGAAACATTAAAGTTTATGAGGTTAAAAATTTAAAAAGCAATAAATAAATCAACTGATAAACCATTTTCTAAAATTATAACCTTTTTCTAAGCAAATAACCTTTTCTCTAAGCTCCTAACTTTTTTCTCTAAACTTAAAACCTCTTTTACTTTTGAAATAATAACTCCCTGTATTTTGTTAATGGCCAAAGATTGTTATCCATTAAGCTTTCTAACTTATCGCTATGGTTTCTTATTTGCTCAAAATAAGGCTTTACATTATCGCAATAAGCAAAGGCTTTTTTATCCATATCCTTTAGCTTGTTAGCACTTCGTCGGGCATCTGTCATTTTATCGGTGAGGCTTTTTATTGCCGCAATATGTTCTGCAATTTGCTCTATGATAGACAATTGACCGTCTGATAATTTTTTGTGAGCAGCACCATAAATATCCTTTAAACCCATCACATTTTTTATGATTTGGTTTTGATATTTGATGGCAGCCGGAATAATATAACTATAGACCAATTCATTATACACCCTACCTTCTATTTGTATTTGAAAAGTATAAGTTTCTAATTCTACTTCTTTGCGAGCGGCAATTTCTACTTCGCTCATCACCTTCATGCTTTTAAATAAGTCAAAACTCTCTTTTGAAGTTAAAACTTGCAATGCCCTTGGTGTATTTTTATTGTTGCTCAATTTTCTTCTTGCCGCTTCTCTTTCCCATTCTTCACTATAGCCATCACCATCAAAACGAATTCTTTTTGATGTTTTGATATATTCTCTTAAAACATTAAAAACTGCCTCATCTTTCTTTAGATTTTTTTTGTCTATTAATACATCGACTTCTTTTTTAAAATCTTGCAATTGCTTTGCAACAATTGTGTTTAAAACCGTCATAGGTTTTGCGCAGTTAGTTTTAGAGCCAACACCACGCATTTCGAACTTATTGCCCGTAAATGCAAAAGGAGACGTTCTATTACGGTCTGTATTATCTAAAAGAATTTCAGGAATTTTACCAACTACATTCAATTTAAGTTCTGTTTTTTCTTCTGGCGACAATTTCCCATGAGAAACACCTTCAAGTTCGTCTAAAACACTACTTAATTGCGTACCTATAAATATAGAAAAAATGGCCGGTGGCGCTTCATTTGCTCCTAATCTATGGTCATTACTTGCAGATGCTATTGAAGCCCGCAAAAGTTCTTCGTATTTATCTACAGCTTTTATGGTATTGATAAAAAAGGTCAAAAATTGCAAATTTTTCATGGGCGTTGAACCCGGACTCAATAAATTCACCCCCGTATCTGTAGCTAAAGACCAATTATTGTGTTTGCCTGATCCGTTGATACCTTCAAAAGGTTTTTCATGGAAAAGGACTTTAAAGTTATGCTTATCCGCAATTTTATCCATCACATCCATCAGTAATAAATTATGATCAACGGCTAAGTTAGCTTCTTCAAAAACGGGTGCAAGCTCAAACTGATTAGGCGCAACTTCATTATGCCTGGTTTTTACAGGAATCCCTAATTTGGTACATTCCTTTTCTAAATCGCTCATAAAACTCAACACCCGATCAGGAATAACGCCAAAATAATGATCGTCTAATTGTTGTCCCTTTGCCGCTTTATGGCCCACTAAAGTTCTGCCGGTCATCACAATATCAGGTCTTGAAAAAGCTAAGGCTTTATCAATCAAAAAATATTCTTGTTCCCAGCCTAAAGTAGCATTTACTTTAGAAACATTTTTATCAAAATAACGAGCAACAGCCGTCGCAGCATCATCAATAGCACTTAGAGCTCTTAAAAGTGGCGCTTTATTATCTAAGGCTTCGCCCGTATAAGCAACAAAAATTGTAGGAATACATAAAGTTGTTCCATAAATAAAAGCATTAGATGTTGGATCCCATGCGGTGTAACCTCGAGCTTCAAAGGTGTTTCTGATGCCACCACTCGGGAAACTAGAGGCATCTGGCTCTTGCTGTACCAGTTGACTTCCGCCAAATTTCTCCAAAGGTTTACCATCTAATAAATCAAAAAAAGCATCATGCTTTTCTGCAGTAGCCCCTGTTAAGGGTTGAAACCAATGCGTATAATGGGTAGCACCCATAGAAATTGCCCAAGCCTTTATAGATTCTGCTACTTGGTCTGCCATTTTTCTATCGATTTTTGAACCTGCATTCCTAGCATTGCGCACACTTTCCAAAGCATCTTTAGTAAGGTATTGCAGCATCCGATCTTCATTAAAAACATGAATACCAAAAAGTTCAGACCTTCTTCCCTTTTCTTCTATAACTATACGTGGTCTTTCCTGACTTTTGGTGACTGCATCAAACCTTAATTTTGACATAACTATAATGGAATTTATTAGCGTGTAAAATTAGGAATTTAATAATTCAATCCACGAAAAAATATATTAATTATAAAATACCCTCAAAAAAATACAGTCATCACGAATTTTAACTGATTTTTTTACAATTTACCCCTAAAAAATTAGATGTTGTTGTAAAAAAAATTATTTTTGTCTGACTTTTAAAGATTTATAACAATAAAATAATTATGGCTAAAATTAAATTAGAATACATTTGGTTGGATGGGTATTTTCCAACACAAAACATGCGTAGTAAGACCAAAGTTGAAGAGCATGAAAATTTTAAAGGAACTTTAGAAGAATTAGGAAATTGGTCTTTCGATGGCTCATCGACAAGACAAGCTGAGGGAGGATCTTCTGATTGCTTATTGGTGCCTGTTGCAATATATCCAGATCCAGATAGAATTAACGGTTGGTTGGTAATGACTGAAGTTATGAATCCTGATGGAACTCCACACGTTTCTAACGGAAGAGCAACTATTGATGATGAAGATGAAGATTTCTGGTTTGGTTTTGAGCAAGAATATTTTATTATGGACACCAAAACACAATTGCCATTAGGATTTCCTATCGGTGGGTATCCTGCACCACAAGGTATGTATTATTGTTCAGTAGGTGGTAAAAATACCCATGGCAGAGATTTAGTGGAAGAGCATGCTGATTTATGTATTGAGGCAGGTTTAAATTTTGAAGGAATTAACCAAGAAGTGGCTTCTGGTCAGTGGGAATTTCAATTATTCGCTAAAGGAGCTAAAAAAGCAGGAGATGAAATTTGGGTTGCCAGATATTTATTAGATCGTTTGACTGAAAAGTATGGCTACTACATAGAATATCATCCAAAACCATTAGGAAAAGATATGGATTGGAACGGTTCTGGTATGCATGCTAACTTTTCTAATACAGCCTTAAGAACTTCAGGAGATAAAGAAGTGTATGCGAAAATTTGCGAATCTTTCCGACCGGTAACTAAGGAACATATTGCTGTTTATGGGGAATTCAACGATCAACGTTTAACTGGCTTGCACGAGACAGCATCTATTCACGATTTCTCTTGGGGAGTTTCCGATAGAGGCGCATCGATCCGTATTCCTTTAATAGCTGTTCAAAAAGGGTACAAAGGATGGTTAGAAGATCGTCGTCCAGCATCAAATGGGGATCCTTATAAAATTGCTGCTAGAATTATCAAAACTGTTAAAACTGCTAAACTATAAGTAATTATTTTTAAATTGTTAAAGCCGATTTGTTTCATAACAAATCGGCTTTTTTAGTTTTTTATTAGTGGCGTATTCATCCAATAATCACTAAAATTATCTGGTTTCTGCATAGGCTGATTTTGAAAAATAGGCCTTTTTTTATCCATAAAAATCATAGTTTTTGAAGGGGCACTTTTATCGAGTTTTATTTGTTGCACGAAAAATTCACGAAATTGATCAAAATAATTGAATGACCATTCATTTATTATATTACCATCTAAATCTTTTAAATTCTTTAAATCTATATCTAAGGGAGTTTCACTTAATTCTACTCCGCTTGTTTTAGCTACTATTTGATTGAACAAATTTTCAAACCTTTCTTTATCTAATGTTGGATAAAGTAATACCCTATTTCCAAGGATGTTTACTGCATTAATATTCAACTTTTCGCCCTCGAACAAAACTTTATAGTTCCTAATTCTTTGTGCTTCTCTTAAACTCAGTTCCTTACTAAAAGTTAGTACAAATGATTTTTTTTGGATGTCTAATTCTATATCTTGCAATACTAATTTTGGAGGTTCCCTAAGCTTAAATGTATTGTGAAACGAAATATAATTTAAGAACATCTTGCCATTTTCTTCCTTATATTCTGTATTTACTTCAAAAACTAGCTGTTTTTTTATTCCGTTTTTATCAACGAGGTCTGTGGCGTTTCTTTTATTATTATCATATAACGCATAATCCAATTTATAAATACTATAGTCATCCTTAGCTATGAGTATATTCCCATATACCAAATAATCTGAATCTAATTTTTTAAACCTAATTGAATATAATATTTTATCGTCTATATAAGTGTTATCCTCCTTCCAGAAATTATGCTCTTTAATAAAATCAGTCTCAAAATAATTAACAAATGAGTACGTATTTATACTATAGTTTCGTATCGCATTATGTGCATTTAGAATTGTAAATTCATTTCCTCCATAAGAAGGCAAATAACCCTTGTCAATAATTTTAGTTCCATCATTATAATTATACTGCTTTTCTGCTATAGTATTTCTCCTAAAATCAGTATTTTGCTTGTAATCATAAAGCACTGCTTTTGTACTGGTAGCATCGTATGTTCTAAACCCTTGATCAAAAACTTCTAAAATAGCTTCATTTAAATTTACGTATTCCCCTTTATCTAATTGATAATCTCTGTAGTAACCAACTTGTGAAAACGGGCTAACAGGATAATTCTCTAAAATGCGATCAATTGCATTTTGAACGATTGTTTGAGCAGGTAATCTTTTTTGTCGCTTTTTCTTTGCAATTACCACAGCTTCTTCTAGCTCAAATGCTTTAGGCTGCAACAAGATACTATTAATATCATTTTCTAAGAGATTGGCAATCAAAACCTCTGTAGACTGATACCCCATAGAAGATATCTCTATAATTTCGCCAAATTCTTTATACCTCAAAGGTATTTTAAAACTCCCGTCAGTATTCGAAATAATACCCAGAGCCTTATCTTTTATTCTAATACTGGCAAAAGCAATCGGTTCTTGAGTTTTAGCATCTATTAACTTACCTTCTATAAATTCTTGATCTTGTGATAGTACAATAGAACAAAAAAATAAAAGAAGCAACGGTAACCCTTTCGAATATTTTAGAACAAAATACCCCATAAAAAACGTTTCTTAACTAAGTGTAAAATACACAAAAGTTACATAACAAGCAACTAAAATGATCCCATCGCGCCAGCCCAAACGAAGCCCTTTTGGAATAAACACCAAGGGCAATACTGAAAATGAAAAGCCCAACATCCAAAAAATATCATTGGTTAATAATCTTTGGTCCATAACTTTTATTGGAGTTATGATTGCCGTTATACCCAATACAGCCAATAAATTAAAGATATTAGACCCTATTAAATTTCCTAATGAAATTGCTTTCTCTTTTTTGATAACTGCAATTACAGATGCTGCAAGTTCTGGAATACTAGTGCCAATGGACACCACAGTTACCGCTATAATCCGCTCACTCACGCCATAATAATTTGCCAAGCCAACAGCGCCTTTAACTAGTAACTCTGATCCTCCCCAAAGCGAAACCCCTCCTAAAATTAGAAAAAGTGCTGTTTTATAGTTGGGCAACAAAACATCGTCTTCAGGTTGTTCGTCTTCAA
The DNA here is from genome assembly GCA_041738035.1 of Cellulophaga sp. Taxonomy (GTDB): domain Bacteria; phylum Bacteroidota; class Bacteroidia; order Flavobacteriales; family Flavobacteriaceae; genus Cellulophaga. Next base: position 1,535 of record JBGSQM010000012.1, on the reverse strand, counting down.
CGGCTGGAGTTTGGAATCGCAATAAATAAACTAAAAAAGCAAAAAGTAGCACCACCATAATAATGCCTTCGTACTGCTGCAATTCCCCGTCAAAATAAATAAATACAAAAAACAATAATGAGGCTAGCATCATCACAGGCCAATCTGTGGTATAAAAGCCTTTTTTTACGTTAATACTCCCTAAAAGAACGGTGATCCCTAGAACGAGTCCGATATTAGCAATATTTGAACCTACCACATTCCCCAAAGCTAAGTCAGGAAAACCATCAAGAGCAGCTTTTATACTCACAATAAGTTCTGGTGCCGAGGTAGCGAAGGAAACCACGGTCATGCCTATTACAATTTTTGGAATATTTAATTGAAGGGATAAGGCAACGGCCGATTTTAACAACCAACTACCGCCCAAAATGAGTAAGGTTAAGCCCAGTACAATAAATACGATGTCTTGCATTTTATGTTTTTGCAAATATAGCCTAAGAATTTTGTTCGCATTCAAGTTTTATTTCCCTCAATATTTATTACTTACTGAAAAATAAAAAAAATAAAAAGATAGCTAAAACTCAAAACCTAAGACCTGTTAAATTGGTTGAAATACAAGCAAGTTATGAACTCATCAGACACTTTTTATCCTTGACAATAAGTTATTACTGTCATAAAACTAAGGAAATAAAACCATATTCTTAAGAAAAAAATACATCAAGGCGCTATTTCAGGTTTCCAAGTGATTTTTTTTGAGATAAGCCCTCCACCTTCAGACATGCCTTCAAAATAAAAGGTATAGCTTTTATTGGGTATTAAAGGTGTTTTTACCGCAAAATTACCTCCTACATCTGTTGTAATGTTTGGCTCCCAATGTACAGTACCATAACTATCGAAAGCTGTGCTGTTATAAGAATTGTAAATTGGATTGTAAAACTTTTTTGGTGTTTGAAAGCCAAAATCAATAGGGGTTTCTACAAATTTAATTTCGGCCGGCAGTCTTGAAAGTATACTATAGTCTATTGGAGTTCTTCGTCTATTGATACGTATTAACCCTCCTGCACCTCTGGCACCTTGACTCATATCTCTAGGGTTTACGTAAATATCTTCAACATCATAGGTTCTAAGGTTTCTTAAAAGTTCAAAATCTAAAACAATAACACCATCAAGAATTAAAATTGGAGACAATCTATTTTCATTTAAGCGGCTGGAAGAATTAAAAGTACTACTAAATCTTTGAACCACTCTTATCGCTCTATTTGGATCATAATCAACATCAAAGCCCTTAAACCTTATAATATCTAGAACATTGGGGAATAAATCTACCTCTTCGGCGGTAATTGGAAATGTTTTACGGCGATCATTGTTTAAAAACGAAGCCAATTGAATGCCTTTTGAATCCTCTTTATCTACAAGCTGTTTCACAACCACCTCGTCTAAAACTATTCCATTTTCATTGATAAACCCTTTTAAATAATCTTCATTGCTAGCATTATTATTTGCTACAAAGTCGTGTAAACTTTTAGGCAATAAAGTATTAGGAATTTTTAAGAGCT
>JBGSQM010000210.1:0-5998 GCA_041738035.1 Cellulophaga sp. | reverse complement strand
TAAAAAGATATTTAAAGCTTTACAAATAGAATCGATTTTTAGTGGTTCACTTTCGTCCGCCGCAAGTGGTTCACTTTCACCCGCTGCACTATGCTCACTTTAATCCGCTGTAGGTGGTATACTATGCCCGTTTTTTGCACTAATTCAATGTAATCTTTTTCATAAGTCTCATAGAACCATTTGGCCAACTGAAAACACTTTTTGAGCACAAAATGCGCCTCTTGAAAAGACCCTGTGCCGTCATGACTAGCCTTGTTTCCAGATTTTCTAATGGTATGTAGAATACTTGCAATTATGTTTGGGGCAACATTGGCATTGGCCAAACGATAAATTCTATCATTTTGAGAACCTACAAATTCACCAAGTGCCTCAAATTCCCATATTAACTGGCTAAGTTTTTCTGAAAATAATCTTGACTTAGCCAAGGATGAACTCGGATCTACATATATTAACTTTTCAGAAAGTTCACTTATAGCAAATAGGGTTGGATATTGGTGTTGTAAAAAACTGAAATTCGTATTCATTTAGTTTGTCTGCCGTAAAATTACTAAAACTACATTTATTGTGCTGTTTAGGGGAACTTCGTTTTTTGTGATAATAAATATACAATTTTAGAATAAAGTTTCATCGAATTTGTCAAGTAATGTATTTTCGCCACTATTAGTAAAAAACTTTGTTGCCATTTATTTATTTTGCATTAACAATATTGTAATTTAACTAATCTCTATTTGTTTTAAATTAACTAAATTATTTTTTTATTTCAATTTATAATCAATTCCTGCTTAAGCCACTCAAAAGCAGCTGTTTGGTCATACTTAACTTCAGGTCTTAATAAAGCTTCCATATCTCCTGTAAAATCAGCATCATTTTCCTTTGCTTCTATATTTAGTAAAAATTCTTTTTTACTTGGAGATTTACCAACAGCAAATTTCATGTACTCATTAAAGCATTTTATAATTTGATCATAATCTAATTCTATGTTCAACCTAGAATAATCTAAATCGAACAAATCACGGCCTTTACTGCGTTGGTATAAAGCCCGAAGTTTTGTCCCCAAGAGTTCATTAATGTTATACGTTCTAATGAAGCAACTACCCGAAAACCAATCGTTTTTAACTTCAAACGGGAAATCTACCCAGTCTAGAACATTAAAATGTTCTTTACAGTTTATCTCTAATTTCAACCGAAGTCGAATGTTTTCATATTCTGAAGTAAAACGATACATTGCCTTTGCTCCATGACCACTTAATTTTGTATTTCTTGGCTCTTCAAAAAAGGTGACCACCTCTCCTATTCGTTCCATAATAGGCTTAATTGGCCCTTCTTTAATCTGTACTAAATCTATATCCTCAGAGTACCTTGCTGCTGGATTTAAATATAATTTATGTAATGCTGTACCGCCTCTAAAAGCCAGATTCTCCCTAAGAAAATCATCAGAGAAAATTTCTACAAGTGTTCGGCTAATGACCAAATCTTGCTCTACCTGTGAAAAAGATTTCCAAGGTGCATATTCTTGCCATTTGGCTATATCTGGTCTTGGAATCATAAATCACTTTCTAATTTAATATTAATATCAACTTTCCACTTATTACTAACTGCTCCAGGTTTTTGATTAGATTTTGGACTTAATAATACTGGATAAAAATTATCAGAATTTATATATTCAAAGAGTATATTGGTCAGTTTTTCATCTGCTTGAAGTTCTTCCAACAAAAAACCAAAACGCTGCAATACACTTTTATGGGGATACCACGTAAGCAAGTCTTTCAAATCAGCTACTTTAATTTCTTCTATTAGCTCCTCAAGTATTGCCAGCATCCTGTTTATACCTCCTAATTTTGTTTGGTGGTAAATTAAATCTACTGCTGTAAGAACTGGGTCAGATATTTTAAAATACCCTGCATCTGATTTTTTAGTAGTGATATTTTTCTTTGGCCATTTTGAAATGGTAAAGAAGCGTAAATCAATAGCTTCTTTTTTAATATCTAGAAGCGGTGTTTTAGCTGTGATAATATAATCTCGTTGAATTTGCTGATGGCTTGCTCCATGAAATTTTGCAGCCGAATACAATCCAACATAATATTCTCTCTTTAAAAATTTAAAAAGTTTATCACAATATAATTCGATGGGTAATTTACCTTGATTAGAATATCTTGGAGGAATAATTAAATAGTAGTTATGTCTTAAATACATAACATCCCCTTTGGTTACAGTATAAGCTAATTCCTTTTTGAGGGCTGAATCTTTTTTACCTATTGCACTAGACAATTCTTCCCATGAAAAAGAATAGTCTTCAACAGCTAATCGTTGCTTTATGTATTCAGAAATACTCAATCTTAGTAATTTTTCGAGAAAGTTACCAAATTTTAGGTATAAACTCAAAAAAATACTAAGATATTTAAAAAAAATTAATCAGAATAACAGCCATATCCTACCCTTTTCACCTAGGCCATAAAATATACATTGGTGACCCCTTACCCATTTGGTAGTTTACGAATCATATATTCAATGGAATCGGTTGTTTCCAATGGAAAATAATTCTACAACTATATTTAAAATGTCCAGTTTTTTAAATAAAAAACTGGACATTTAACTAAATTCAGTAATTTCATAGTATGACAACAATACTCGATACTCCACCAGAAGAAGTTCAAGTTAATCTTGGACAATTGAGCAAAGACCTTGACGAGAAATTACCCCCCAGAAAAATAGATAAAAACCTATTGATTGGTACTTGGAACATAAGAGCCTTTGGTGATTTAACTCGTAAATGGGAATCGGATGAAGATGATAGTCCTAAACGTGATTTACATTCGGTATTATGCATCACAGAAATCATAAAACGGTTTGACGTTATCGCCATTCAAGAAGTAAAATCTAATATTAGAGCCTTAAGAGATACCCTAAAATTATTAGGGAACAATTGGTCTATGATATTAACGGATGTAAGTAAAGGTTCGTCTGGTAACGGAGAGCGTATGGCATACTTATTTGATACAAGGCGAGTACAACTATCTGGATTAGCTTGTGAACTAGTTGTACCTAATGAATGGACACAAAAAATAAGTGAAAATGCCTTAGACGAACAGTTTGTTCGAACACCGTATGCGGTTAGTTTTAGATCAAATAATCAAACTTTTATTCTGGTAACACTTCATATTAAATATGGTAAAAATTCTAAAGAAAGAATTAAAGAATTAAAAGGAATCGCAGAATGGTTGGCTAAATGGGCAAGTGACACAAATGCATATCACCAAAACTTAATCGCATTAGGTGATTTTAATATTGATGCCAGAGGCGATTTATTAGACAAGACCTTTCTATCAGAAGGTTTATATGTACCGCCACAACTTCAAAATGCTGAAGTAACCCGATCAATATTTAATGAAACTAAATATTATGACCAAATTGCTTGGTTCATGAACAATAATAATGTACCAAATTTAACTCTTGAATTTATAAATGGTGGCAATTATGATTTTGTTCCATTTGCCCTGAAAAATCGAAACATTTCTAAAAGAAGCCTTTCTTATTTAATTTCTGACCATTATCCTTTATGGGCTGAATTTAAAGTTTAAATTACAAAACACACTTGTTACCTAAAGTATACAAAATAGCACACCTTATTTTCACATTAATAGCTCTAAATTACTCAAACATGGCTATTCTAGTTTGTAATAGCTCCAAATATTTTTGTTTCATTTCGCTAGTTAGAAAAGAAAAATCAAGCAATTCCTTCCATAAAGGGATTGCTTTTTTCATTTGTTCTAGAATTATAGTTATTGTTTTTTCATTGAGTTGCAATCTTTCTTTGGCGTAATAGTCAATAAAATCAGTTGCTTTCAAATTACTTTTTTTTCCTTTCATGGTGAGCGCTATTTCTTCATCTGGATTTTTAATAGCTATCGTAGAATTTAGGAAATCATAAATAGGTGCAAGTGTTGTTTTACCATTTTTAGTGATTAAAGAAAAGTTTTTCAAGTGCATATCCTCATTTCCAGTTAGATAACAAAAAAGAATTCTTTTGAAAAAATCAGCCTTTTCGACAGCAGGAAAAGAGCAATATTCGTCAAGAACTGGAATAAGCTTCTCCATCGTAAAACGGTATTTTGTATCTCTGGTATTTCCAGTTAATTGAGCAAAGTCTTCAGTTGCCACTTTTTTGCCTTTGCCGTAACGGTCAAAACGTTTGATAAAATAAGATAGGCTTCCATCTTTACCATAAAGCATTCCGTGAAATGGTACTTTTAAACCGAATGCTTTTGCCATGCGCATGGTTACATCTTCATTTTCTGGCAACTGTAGAAACAAATCATTTTGTGGCTTAATGATATAGGTTCCAAATTGATCAACAATTTTAAATTCTTGATCCACTATAGAAACAGATGCGCTAAGCTTTGGTTGTACTCCTTGAATAGATAGTTTCTTAGCTCTATTCGCGGCTTCTCGACGTAATTCTAAAGCTGTATATGGCAAATCGTTTAAGTGCGTTAATTTAGGTGCAATCAAACGTATTCCTTTTTCACTATAGGTATTCTTACCGCATAATTCGTATGTAATAGGGCATCTATTCATTTTCCAATAATTGAGCTGTTACCGATCCTACTAAATCGTTTCCTGTAGCAATTAGTTGAGAGAAATAATCTTTTTTATCAATTTTGGCAATCCGTAGTAAGCCTTCTAACATGAGACCTTCAGGCAATAAGCCTTCGAAAAAAGGAGGAAAGGATTTGTAACTATATTTTTTGTGGCTAATGGGCATAGTTAATGATACCGCTTCACCTTCATAATTTTGATCGTACTCAAAATTATAGTCGTTAGTAGCTACTTCTGTTAAAATTCCAGCTCTTTTACCGTGAGTTAATATAATGGCTTGTCTCATAATTATTTAGTTAATGGACTTTTGAATTCTACTTTAATGTTTAGTACTTGAAGTACTGCAAATAGATTATTTAATCGAACTGTTTCTTTATTCTTTTCAATATCAAAAACAGTGGTTTTACCAAGGCCTGCTAAATTAGCAAGTTCCAGTTGGGTAAGTCCTGCTTTTTTTCGATGATCTTTTATTAAAGTACCTAAATTAAAATCATTCATTTTATACTGTTTAAGCAGTAAAAATACACAATTTAAATATACATAGGTGCATTTTACGTGTAAAATTATATTATATTACTGCTATAGCAGTAAATAAATAAAGATGCATAAGTTTTAAGAGGGGAAAGACAAAAAAAATATTAAATTACTGTCAAGGCGGTAATTAATTAAATAAAGAGGTATAGGTTTACGCTTCTTTTTTTGGTCACTTTAGATAATTTAAATAAATTCATGTTTAAAATTTAAAAGATAAATATTATAATAGTACCAAAAGAAAACAAAGTATAACACCTACATTGCACCTCACACCTCATTAAACCCTATCTATAAGGAATCGCTACTTTCTGTATTGGAAAATAAATAAGTATTTTATTTGGTATCATATGGTTCTATTTGGCTTCATTTAACTGTAAATCAATAAGTTATTAAAAAGTATTTTTATTTTTTCTTTCTCTTATTCTCCTATTTTCATACATTTATTAAACCATTTTTACACCTCATGTTATTTTTAAACTCAAAAGGTGGAAAAATTACACCTCAAAATTCGTTGTTATGATAATCAATCTAAAGTAGAAAAAAATGAACTACCACGAGGCAGAGCCGTCGAGGTATCAAAACAAACATAGTTGGTTCTTGTGCAACTTTGTATACTTTGACTTTCCTTGATTCTGAATATTTTGTTTAATTACTTCTTCAATAGTATATTGACCCACAGTATTCACATGGTAACCACTCGTCCAGAACTAACCACCCCAAAGCATTCGTTTGACTTCTGGATGAAGTCGAAAAATCTCTTTAGAAGTAATTCTTTTGACAGCTCTGATGATTTTCTTCGGAGAATTCATGATATAGCTCTGAATCAAAAAATGAACATGATCTTCATCAAGACCAATCTCCAAAAAAT
>JBGSQM010000211.1:0-1965 GCA_041738035.1 Cellulophaga sp. | reverse complement strand
CCTGGATTGGTAGAAACGGAGTTTAGCCAAGTTCGCTTTAAAGGTGATGCTTCTCGAGCAGAAAATGTGTATAAAGGTTTTCAACCGCTAAAACCCGAAGATATTGCAGAAATTATTCACTTTGTAGTAAGCAGACCTTACAATGTAAATATTGCCGATTTGGTGGTGATGCCTACGGCGCAGGCTAATAGTACTATTGTAAATAAGAATAGTTAATTTTCACTCTTGAGCCAAATTAAAGGATAACGAACAGGCATATTTCTGACTACTTCGGGAGTATCAAAATCTGTTTTTAAAGATTTCCATAAGTCAAAATATAAATCATTTTCAAGAGCTAGACCACCAAATAAAAAAGCAGGATGGCTAACAGGCCATTCATCCCAATACATCACATCTTTTTTGTAAGGCCAACTACTTTTATCTTTTACATACGGGTATAAGAATGATAGGCCTAAAACAATACTTTTATTGTCGACGGTTATATATTCAAATAAATTTTCTTCAGGGGTAGAAAGTACTTGACAAATAGTGCTCATAGCATCTAAAGTAAACAATGAATATCCATATGGTTTTGATCTTTCAATTTCTAAAGGAAAGCTACCATTGGGCGCCATCTGATTGGGTAAAAGTACATTTTTGTACATTTTTTTACAATGTATTAAAACTTCTTTATTTTTTATTAACGAAGCAAAAACAGCCGCTTGCATTACCCAGCAAACGCTGTGATTATTCCCATTGTCACGTTCAGAAATACCATATTCGTGTGTAGTAATCCAAGTTAAATACTCACTAAACCATTTTTTTATTCCTTGGATAGCTGTTTTAGAAATAGCTCTAGAATTTTCGATGGCTTCTGTAGCTTTTGCGACTTCCATTAAATGAATAGTATCTATAATACCAATACCTCTGCCTGTAACTATACCCTTTATCGCTTGTCCATACAACAAATTAGGATTCATTTTAGTATCAGGATTCAAAAACCATGCCTGTAGATGGGGTAGCAATGCCTTGGCATATTTTTCATCTTTAGTAATTATATAGGCAGAACCTAAAGCTCCCGAAATCTGACTAAAACGTATCATTGCTTCTCGATGGGCTGTAAAGTTTTTGGGATTTGTCATTCCATCTTTTCTGATATAGGGCCCATCAGGATTTTCAGGATCTGGCCACCAATAATCACCTTCTGAATAAAAATCATTTTTACCGCCTGCACTTCTTTCACAAACGGCATTAGTTATGGTAATTGGACTCAATTTTAGATACTCTTCTGCTTTTTTGAGTACTCTTTGTTGCTCTAAAGCAAAAACATCTTGATTTGAGGTGTGTGTGTTTTGTTTACAGCCTAGAAAGAAAAAGCATAATATAAGAAAGTTAGAAAACTTCATTTTTTTATTTTTCAATGGTGATGTTTAAATTTAAGAAATACTATAAAAACTATGACCCTCTATAAGGAGGAATCATAGTTTACTACTAACTCAAACGAACTATTTTTTTATCGTAAGATAAGTGCCTTTAAAATTTTGATTCAGCACCATAACTTTAATATCAGTGGAAGATATATCCGGAATAAATTCTATGGTTGCTTTTCCGTTCGCCATTTCAATAGCATCTGTTCCCGTGGGTGTGCCTTGAAATTTTAAGGTTTTACCGCCTTCTAAAGCTTGAAAATAAACACGATCCTCATAATCAAGACAGCGCAAACCTTTGTCGTCAATTGCCGTTGCCGTTATTAAATAGTTTCCATTTTCTAATTTTTGTGAAGAAAGTCTAAGATCTTTTGCCACATCATTTTTAGTAAAGCGATAATTAACCATTAAATCATCATTAACAGTATTGCCTTGTTTGGTATTTGCTACCGCTTTAAATTCGTTTTTACCCTCGGTAAATTGAACATCCCAAACCAGACCAGAAGCAGGAAAATTGGCAATATCTTTTGTTTTTTGACCTAAACTTTTCCCGTTATGA
>JBGSQM010000205.1:0-21543 GCA_041738035.1 Cellulophaga sp. | reverse complement strand
CCTTAAAGCATTTTTTATTTATCTTTTTATCTCAAAAAAAGGGTGATTATCTCACAATTTTTTAAAATAATAAAAAGATATGTGATTTTTGCTTACTTTTAAATGTAAGAATTTTAACTAATGTTAAAAACCTCTGATTGGGAATATAAAAACGTGGAATTTTTATTAACCTTAAAAATATATGCCTATGTAACATATCATTTAACAACCAGAGGAATAATCTACAAAAGTAGATTACCTCGCAGGAATTTTAAAATTATTTATAACTTTAAAAACATTTAATATGAAAAGTTTATTTTTTACAATTGCTCTAGGATTTATGGGGGTATATTCATTTGGCACAAACTCTTCCCCAATTGAGGAATATGGTTGCACAGATTGGTCTACTTTTGAATCTTGTGGTTCAACTTTTTACCTATGCAATTCAAATTTCGACAGTGCAGAGGAATTAATGGATTTCGCTGAAGAAATGCACGAATTAAGATGTAATTAAATCAGATGATTTTAGCCTGACTCAAGCTTTTTTTGAGTCGGGTTAAATTAACTTAAAAAGACTAAAAATGAAAAAATATCTAATTCCCTTAATATTTTTTTTTCTAAGCATTAATATCCTCAATAGTCAAACCCTTATTGGAGGGACTCCAAGTTTTCCACCTTCAGATTTTAATTCTAAAGACCTTGATACAAGCAAACAAAATTTTTTTTATGAATATACGTATGTAAGAAATCCTGATGAAAAATTAAAGAAGAGAACAGCTTTGACAGTTTTACAAATTGGCACAAACTTTTCTAAATTCTCCGATTATAACTCTTTAAAATTAGATTCAGTACAGGAAAAACAAAGTAATCTTAAAAGGATAGAAAAAAATGAAATAACACAACAACTAAATTATAGAACGAAAATAGGTTTTAAAATTACAGCGGTTAAAGATTTATCTAGTAACAAATTCTCAATCCAATCAAAAATACCATCTAATAATTATCAGTATGAAATTGATCAGCCGAAGTTAAACTGGAAATTAGAAGAAGAATATCGAACAATTCTAGATTTTAATGTGCAAAAGGCAACAGTATTTTATTCTGGAAGATCTTGGATAGCTTGGTTTGCAATTTCAATTCCGATAAGTTCTGGACCCTACACATTCAATAATTTACCAGGACTAATATTGGAACTTTATGATGATCAAAAAAACTTTCACTTTATTTTAAATGGCATTAATAATGAGATTAAAAATATATATATTAGGAATGAAGACAACATAATTAAAACTTCAAGAAGTAAGTTTTTAAATACAGAAAAAAGTTATCATGAAAGACCTGATCTCTTTTTAAAAGGGTCTGAAGAGAATTTGAAAGAATTAAAAAAAATACCCTATAACCCGATTGACTTGAAATATTAAAACTCAATGAGACTAGTGTATGTATTTATCATTATTTCAAATATAATATTTTGTCAAAATACTATAGAAGGGAATTTGAAAGATAAATATAATAATGTGGTCGTAGGTTCGTCAGTAACCATTACGGACAAGGATACTGGTAAGATTATAGGGTATGCTATTTCTGATGAAATCGGAAAGTATAAGATAGTCTTTACTAGTTCGCTTAAAACAATTGAACTAAAAGTTATGTTTATTGGCTATAAAACCATAACTGAGACCTTATTAAACAAAACACAAACTAAGAATTACACACTAGAAGAACAAAGCTTTGAATTGAAAGAAGTTATTGTGAAAAGTGAAAAAATTAGTGTCTTTGGAGATACAATTAATTATAACGTAAATTCCTTTTCAAATAAAGAAGATCGAAGTATTGGTGATGTTCTAAAACGAATGCCTGGAATAGAAATTAAAAATGATGGGACTATACTATATCAAGGTACTCCAATTAATAAATATTATATAGAGGGCTTAGACCTTTTAGAAGGAAAATATAATTTAGCGAATGAAAATTTGCCTCATGGAGAGGTTCTAAAAGTTCAAATACTTGAAAACCATCAACCAATTAAAATATTAGATACTTTAGAGTTTTCTAATAAAGCAGCTCTTAATATTCGTCTTAAAAAAAACAACATTTTTACAGGCCAAGCAGAATTAGGATCAGGGTTTAGTCCACTTCTGTGGGATGTAAATATAACTCCAATGTTGTTTTCTAAGAAAAATCAAATGTTATTTTCATATCAAACGAATAACACTGGATCAGATGCAGCTTCTCAGGTCAAAAGCCTAACTACAGATGATATTTCTGAAAGATTTGAAAACAACGACAGTAAAACAGATTGGTTATCTATACAAAAACTACAAGCACCTGATTTCTCCGATCAAAGGTGGTTAGATAATAATGTCCATTTAATGTCAGTAAATATTTTAACCAAATTAAAAAAAGACTATGAATTACGTTTTAATTCTTCCTACTTAAATAATTATCAACAGGAAGATGGTTTTTCTCAAACACTTTTTTTTACCGCGTCTGATACCATTTCGCTTTTTGAAAGTAAGTATAATCAATTTTATACCAATTCAATTGATGCAGACTTAACTTTACAAAAAAATACTAAAAAAAGCTACTTGACCAATAATACAAAATTTAAAGGCTATTGGGATGGTCAAAACGGAATAATCGACAATAATATTACAGAAATAAGGCAAAAACTTTCCAATCGTTTCTTTAGCTTTTCAAATCAATTTTACACTATATTCCCATTAGGAAAAAAACTAATAACTATCAATTCGAATTTAAGTTTTAATAGAACACCACAATCTCTAACTGTATCTCCTGGACAATTTGAAAACATACTAAATGAGGATGAAAATTTCAATGAAGTAACTCAAGAAATTAATTTAAAATCATTTTATTCAAATACATTTTTAGGATTTACGAAAGGTTTAGGATACTTTACATTTACAAATAAAATCGGTTTACAAATAGAGGTTCAGGATCTATTGAGTAGCATTAATATAGATAATGAAAGAGATTTGGGCTCTGAATTTTTTAATAATTTGAATTGGTTGAGAAATAAAGCATATTTTATTCTCAATACCCAATTTAGAAAAGGAGATTGGCAAATTGGATTAGAAACACCTATTGCATTTAATTCATATAAAATTGATGATGAAAATTTAATTCAAAGTCAAATGCTAAATCGAACAACTTTTGAACCTTTACTTACTGTCAATTATAACATAAATTTATTTTGGAAATTAACCGCTTCTTCAGGTTTAACTAATTCTTTTGGAACTATTGACAAATTACATTATGCCTATATTCTTAATAATTATAGAAATTTACAACGCATTAACTCAGTACTTCCAGAAAACCTAAATAAGAAATTTGGGGTGGGCCTTTATTATAGAAATCCTGTCAAATCATTATTTGTAAATTTTCAGTTTAATTATATCAATAAAAAGAATAATCTACTATATGAAAATGAAATACTTACTGACGGAAGCTTAGAGATAAATGCAAGAGAGAATGAAAATTTTAGATTAACTCACATTTTATCAGGAAATGCTAGTAAATATTTTAATGATTTAAATAGTAGCTTATCAATTAATTCAAATTATTTTTCTCAGTCATACAATTTATCACTTAACAATTTACCAGCCGATATAATAAATAACAATCTTCGGCTAGGCTCTAAAATAGTAACGAATATAAAAAGTTTTCTTAGTTTAGAATATAGTAATACCTATCTTATTTCATATAGTACAATCCAAAATCAGGAAAAACAAAAAACAATTCAACATGCTAGTAACCTTAAGATGAACCTTAATTTATATAAAAAACACTATTTTGGAATCAATAACGAGTACATAAGAAATAGCCTTTTTTCAGAAAATAATTTAAACTTTTTTTCAGATATTATATATCGTTATACTCTAGATAAAAAAAAAATAGATTTTGAAGTTCAGTGGTTAAATATTTTAAATACTAAAAACTATAGAACTATACTCGTCAACGACTATAACTATATTGAAACGAACTACAGATTAAGGCCAACCCAGTTGCTTTTTAAAATCAGATTTACTCTTTAGATAAAAATAAAAAGTAGTATGCGCCCTATGCCGTTTTTGCCTTACGCTCATCTTCAGAAAGGGAAGCCTAAATTGCGGTTAGGGATAATTCAAATGTTATGGAAAATGATTTGAGTGTTCTTCCTTGGAGACTAAACCAATTACATTACGTAAATAATTATTTAGAAGCAGTTGGGGTCATGGCTGCAATTAAAGTGGGTATTCCAACGGAATCTGTTCTGAGACCTCTTAAATCTACTAAAGTTAGTGTAGAAAAAATTAATGTGAGTTTTGATATAACTAAACAAATTGAATAATAAGGAAATTTATTGATGATAAAATTTAATCTTAAATTTTATCATCAAAATATCTGTTCATTCCAGCAAAGATATATTTGTCAGAAAGCATAGTGTCAATTTGCTTTTTGATTTGATTTTTTACAGTTTGATCAGTTAGAACTCTATAAGCAACCTTAAATGTTCTAAAATTTGAAAAAACCTCATATCTGGCATTTTTTAATTCAATACGATTAATCCCATAAAAATCTTCTGATGCTTTTATGTGTTTAGAATATTTTGTTTCAGTGGGAAGAACCTTAACTTCTTCAGTAATGTCATCAACCTCATAAGCAAAATAAGTTTCTGGATTATCAAAATATGGATTTATTAGAAAAGCTTTTTCTTTAATATGTTCATCTAAATACAATTTAAAGGTGTAATTCAATGTTATATCGATAGGGTCTGGAGAGATCTTTCCAGCTAAAGCTTCGATTTCTTGATCACTTGTATTTTTTTTAATATCTGGTTCTGGATATTGAATTGCTCCAATAGGAAAATTATCACTCTTATGGATTTGGTTACAAATTTGACATGAATATAGGTAGTTATCATAGGTATATGCTAACCACCAATAAATACTTTTTGGTCTAAAATGTTCTACATCTCCATGAGCTACAACTTGGGTATTGGCTTCACAATAAGCACACTTTCCATTACTTTCTTTTTTCGATTGAGTTTTAGATAGCTTCCAAAAGGATGTATCAATGTCAATTTTTTTTGTTGTGCCATTAAGAAAATTCCTTTGAGCAAACATAAGTCTTTTATCACTGTTTAGCTTCTTGGATCCTCTGTATTTAGCCTTAATAGCACTAGAAGTTCTAATTCTTTTTAAAGCAATCATAACTAGCTCTTAATATTAAGTTTGCTTTCAATATTTTTCAGTAAGTCCAATTCTTTGGAGGAGGAAAGCGAAAAATTTCTTTGAGGAAGCTCGTTTTCAAGTTTCTTCTTAACCTCGGTAAACATTATTTTTTCTTTACTACTTAATTTGCTTTTTGTTTTTAAAATTTCATATTTTTCTTTCGCTTGTTGGACTTCATAGCTTTCGTCAGTTTCTAAACCAAAAACAGGGGTCATTAATAATTGGTTTACCAATAATGATTTAGGTGAACCAATGAATGGTATTAATTCAATAACTCTGTCATTATTCCTTTTTAATGCAAATAATTCTCCTGTATCAGCTTGTTGAGCAGTAAGTGGACTATGGGTTGTGGCCACTACCTGAAAATTAGGAAGTTTGTTACTTATAAACTCTAATAATTTACGTTGCCATTTAGGATGTAAATGCAACTCAACCTCATCAATCAATAATAAACCTCTTGCTTCCATAGGCTTGGTATAATCACCAAATGTCTCAGTAATTCTATACAATAAATCACCAACCCAAGCAGCCATATTTTGATAACCATCACTTAAATGTTCAAGAGGGATAATCCCATCTAAAGTTTCAAATAATACTTGTTTGGTTTTTTTATCAATTGAGTGAAATGAAGTGTCAGGTAAAAAATCTTTTAAAACCTCCTTAACTAAATTTATTCCATTGTCTCCAGTTCGATAATCTAGTTCGATAATCCATGATGAAAGAGGGTTTAGGGTTGAGGAGTTATCAAATAAGTTTGCCACATTAACTGACCGACTGCTTCTCCTTTTGTTTTCACTACTAAAAAAAGAATCATTTGATAAGCGTCTGCTTGCGCCATATCCAAAAACGAAATAATTCCTATCAGCTTTTTCAATAGCATTGTCAATAAGTTCAAGGGATTCTTTATTATTCGACATGAAAGTTGAAAGGTTATCACCTCTATTAAATTTTAAGGAAATAATTCTTTCTTCTCCTTTTTTAGTTTCCAATTCAGCATATATGGAGCAACTTTCCTCTTTATATTTAATCCAACTATTAACATCTCCAATTAGCTCACCGAGAGCATTGCTTCCTGATGTAACTAGAGCAATTGCTTTCAAAACACTGCTTTTCCCTGTTCCGTTTTCCCCTAAAACCAAAGTCCATTTTCGATTTAGTTTATCAGTTTTTTCAAATGATAATTCAATTTTTGAATGACATTTAAAATTTTCAATTGTTATTTTTTTTAGAAACATAACTTTATGTTTTATTTTTGATTTTCATTGGAAAGTTTACTAATAATATCCCACAAAACTGTTCCTCCTAAAATCCTCGCGCACCTATCTGAGTTTTGTTCATTTGTATTTGTTAATTTATGCATTTCTTTATTTAATTCTTTTATTGCTATTTCAGGATTAAATCTATCAAACAATATATGTGAAGATGTAAATCCTATCCTTATTTTAACAGTATTTTCAATCAATATTATGGAAGAAAACCCAAATCAAATAACCTGAAGCATAATATAAATGTAAAAGTGTAGGAATGTTTAAGGTATTAATTTTAGATAGTGAAATTGTGCTTTCATGAAATTCACCTTGATTAATCCCCTTTCTTATGCTTATGTGGCTTTAGAGATGGTGTATTTTTAGGAGTTTCCTTATTATCTCGTGGGCGTCTGTCTGGTTTTCCAGTTGAATCAGCAATTCTTTTTGGTCCTGGTTTAATTCCCATAATATACTTATTTTATTAAGGTTAATTTTTATTATACAATTTATAGTATTTTTTTAAAATACTATATTAAAATAATGTAAAATTTCTTGATATTTCAATAGTTTAATAAATAACTTATTCAAATATTTTTAATTTTGCGTAAATCCAATGTTAAGACACTTCAAATATTGAATATTATCTTCAAGATCATCTAAGAACGTAGAAAGAAAAAAGTTCAAAAATTACAAGAAGCTTTTCAAAGAATGGAAAAGCAACTTTCGAAATCACAAGTTATTCCGAAAATACAGATATGGATTCATTATGGCTTTTATATGATTTGTTTAATTATTATTGGATATCTGATATTTAAACTAAAATGACTCAAGGTAACGTTCCAAATCAAAAGTAGTATGCGCCCTATGCGGTTTTTGCCTTACGCTTATCTTCCTGAACACTACAAAAACCGCACAAGATCCACGCGCAGATAAGTTATGGTAAGATTTGGGGTTTTGATTAATTAATTTACAAATTTATCATTCAAAATTAGAAGATTGATTTTTTTTAATTGTGACAAGAATCCCTTATATTGAATTTTGATAGTAATCTATACTTTTCGATGTTCTAATTCTAACAGGATTTTAGAAATTTCATCTAAGCAAACCATTTGTTGCCTGGGCAGTAAACTGATAATAAATTCTAATGATACCGTAATATTTGATTTGGAGTCTGAATTGGAGAGTGAAGATGATGAAAAGGTGGCGTCTCCTTCTAATGCTAATACACATGTTTTCAGTAAACAGGATATATTGAATAAAAGTTCGTCATTATGGCCTATTATAAATTCGCCTTTCATCATAGGTTTATGGGTGCATGAATATCCAGCAGGTTTCAACAGCCCTTCCTTATGTAATAAAGACTTTTGAATTCTTTTCAATGTTCGTTTATATTTCTTTTTTTCTTTCATCAGCTGTTTGTTTCTGGTTCTAAGACTAAATCCCGGAGAACATCTAAAAGTTCCATTTCGGTATGAGGTATCATGTCCAATATATACCCTAAAACCTCTTTAATGTTATGTTCTGGTTCTGGAATAGTACGTGTGGAACAGCAGTCTGCTTCCATAGCGATAATGCATACCTTTAATAGATTTGAAATCATGAACGAAGTCTCCAAATAGCCTTCTGTACCAATTCCAATTGTATAAATTTCTTTATTATTGAGGTCTGGTTTTAATGTTGGAAAATCCTTTTTAGAAAGCGATTTAATGAAATTGGATAACTCGTTATTATTTGCCTTAGAAGTTACGTCTTTGGTGGTAGTAACTTTTTTTAGATCAATTTCGCATTTAGTACATTCATCCAACCTTTCTTTAAATAATACGCTTAATATGGATTCAATATTATTTACTTTCTGTACTATTTTATGGATTTGTTTCAGATTTATGTAGTAATTGTTCTCGTAACGAGTAGTTATATAGGCATTATCTAATACCCTTAATAGGTTTAGCTCATCCTCTATTTCGGTATTGAAAAGATTACCGAGTTCAGGTAGAAATGGTTTAATGTAGGTTTGTAGTTCTTTTATGCTATGGCTTTTACGTTCTTTACCCATTATTAAAAGAGCGGCAAAGCGAAACCAAAGTTGTATATATTGGTGTAGCATAAAAGCTGCTTGTGAAAAATTATTTTTTTCTATGAAGAAGTGCGCCCCATCTAAAAATGCTGCGACTTTTTGGCATTCTTTTTCGAAACGGGATTGAATATTACTTAGTGTTTTTTCGGTTATAAAATACCCATGAAAATAATCCAATTCTTTATCAGGATGATGAAAAATCAGTTTTTCCCAAGAACAACCATGTACAAAAAATAAGGCACCTTCTTTTAACTGTTGATGGGCGTATTCTAAAGAAAATATCCTGTAAAGAAAGTTTGTTTCTTCCTGAAATATTTTTGCAACCATTGCAGCTAATTCTTTTGTTAAAGATGAACAGTTTCCTTGTAGTATTACAATTAATAAAACTTTGTTATTATCTTCAAAAACCCTGTCAGAAATGTAAATGTATTTTACCTCAAGTATGGCAGTAAGTTTATTTATGACATATTCCCTGTGCAAATTAGTTTTTTGATTCATAATCTTATTTTATTAAGTTTTTCTATTCAGATATATATATCATATAATCGGAACTAATGTACATATAATAAGATAAAATAACAAATGAAAGTTTAGAAATTCGGAAAAATTTATCTTAAATAGTAACTTTATATACTGAAAATAAGATAAAACATGACAAAATTAGGGCTCTACTTTGCTAAAAAATCTATAAATAGATCAGATATATCTCGTAAAACTGGAATTAGCAAAACACGATTAAGTGAACTTGCAAATAATATAAATACACAATTGAAAGTAAAAGAGTTATACTTAATATCTCTTGCGATTGATGAAGATGCGGGTGATTTGCTGAAGGAAGTTTGTAAGGACTATAAATTACCAAAAGAATAATTTAGTATTGATATTTCATAACTTTCTGTAATTTGTAACATTTACAGGCTGAGAAATTTAGACCTCAAAATAAAGAAGTAAGTTTTTTTTTAGTTGTCTTTGAATTTACTATCGACCATTTATATAATCAGAATTGGTTTACTTTTTTACTTAAAACTACACTTTGAGTTTAGAAAAAGTATATAATTTAAACTATTTTTATGAGACAGACTCGAAAAATGCAGTATATCATACTTCAGAAAATGGGCTATTCAATCAGTTATTCAGCAGATATAAAATAGCAATTGGACAACACCTATAAATAATGGAGCTTTTTATTCAGCTTCTAAAAATAAGGATTTGAAAGGATGTTATGAAATAATGTAAAGTTTGAATAATTATAAGAACCAAGTGAGTTTTCTTTTTTGCATAATTCCTGAAGGAGCAACAGAAAATTGTGTAGCTTACACACGGAGGAACGGCTATCAATATATTAATAAGGGATATACCTATGCTATACGCTGATATTGACTCAATATATACATATTGAACATAGGGAGACTTCTTTTACTAATATCAATAATACCTTAGGAGAAATAATGAAACGTCTGAATATTATTTTTTCAAATTTATTGATTTTTTATTAATTCATTAGCATTTCCAAGTACATAAGAGTTAATTATATTTTTCAACTTATGTAGCCTAAAACTCCACGGGTCTACATAAATGATTACCCATGCCAAATTGAACTAACCCTAGATGTTGCAAACGTCCAATAATTATAGCTGGATGTGTTTTAAATTTTTTAGCATATCGAATTACGTCATCTACTGTTAGTCCTTTATGACTAATAATTTCTTTTTCTTCATCTTTACTTAAAACCAAATCCGCTGAGAACCTATTGGCTTCATCCTCGTAAATTTGATTTTCACCATCATATTCGATGTTTTCAATCGAAATATATTTTTTTCCGTGAAGTAAAATATGCCCGATTTCATGGAAAAAAGTAAACCAAAAAATGTCATTTCGTTTGTAGCGACCGCTCATCTGTATTAAAGGTATATCTCCCAACCAACGTGTGGATCCATGAATTGGCGCTTTAGGCAAGCAAGGTGTGTGTACAATTTTAACACCAGCTTCTGTACAAATCGCTTTGATTTGACTGAAAAAGTCATCAGGTTGTTCAGCCATTATTGCTTTAAGTTGGCTCAGTTTTTCAGTTAATAATCTCTTATTAAATTCACGAACTTCAAAGTCTCTCGATTGAATTTCGCCTTTTCTTAACCATGCGGCAATTGCACCAGCATTTTCATTTTTTTTAAGTGAAATTCTAAAGTTCACAAGTAGCTTTTGGTTATGATAGAAGTCATAATAACCCTTTGTACTTGAAACTTCAAAATATTCAAATAGATTAATAACTTTAGCTTCTTTTTTTAGGGTTTTTTCTACCCAACCAAGTGAAGCCATTTTAGCGTAAGGGAAACTTTTAGACCATTCTAATCCCTCTTCAATAGTTTTTTGATAGACGACTCTTGCTAGATATTCGTCATAATTGCGCTGTCTGTTAGTCCAAAAATGTGCTGGTATCTTTAAAACCTGTTCAAACAAAATTGACATTTCTGGTGTGATGCTGCTTTTACCATTTAAAACGTCAGAAATGGTTTTTTCTGGTTTACCTGTTCTAACTGCAAATTCTTTTGCGCCCATGTCTTTCTCCATCAAGGCTTCTGCAAGTGTAGTGCCTGGATGAGAAATGGATTGTGGATAATATTGGTTCATTATTGCCATAATCTTTTTGTCTTTAATGATAGTCTTCAATGTTGATAATTTCGATGCCTTTAATCTCTATCCAGAGGTATTGGCCGTCTTCATTTGTGGGTATTGGATTTTCGTGAGGCTCGAAAATCAATCGATATGGATGGACTAAATTACAAGCCCATTTGCCTTTTTTATTACCGACAAGTTCATGAAAATTGCCTGGTAAATTTCTAACATCTTCAAGTGTTTTTGCAGCTCTCAAGTCATCGAGCCGTTGTTTGTATAAACTGGCTTCTCGCTTTCCAAGCTTTCTTTCTGCTGTACGGTCATCATTAGCGTACTTTTTTAGTTTGTTGTCTGC
This sequence comes from Cellulophaga sp., assembly GCA_041738035.1. Taxonomy (GTDB): domain Bacteria; phylum Bacteroidota; class Bacteroidia; order Flavobacteriales; family Flavobacteriaceae; genus Cellulophaga. Next base: position 10,041 of record JBGSQM010000205.1, on the reverse strand, counting down.
AAATGTAATTTCCATGCAAATATAAATGTTTTTGTTAACAGAAAGTGTTAATAAAAATTATTTTAATGTTAATATGTTCAAATTTGCTCCTTCTCGCTATTGCATAATATGATTAATCATCCTTCATAGCATCCCAAAAATCCGTGTCGAGTTTTTTGAGCTCTATGGTTTGCACCACTTGCATACCCAAACCATATTCATACATGTATTCTGCAAGCTGATCACCATCAATTAAAATGATGGTTGCAGCGGTATTCAAATTTTTAACATAAGTCAATGCACCATCTGAAAAATAAGAGGTTGTTATAAACACACCTTTGCTCATTGGAGCCCCTAGCAAAGCACCCGCGAACTTTTGGATTTCATCACGATTAATACTGTTGTTTAATGCATATCGTTTGGCTTGTATATGAATACGGCCAAGACCCAAAACATCTTCCTTGATAACACCATCAATACCACCATCGTTTGAGGCCTTTGTTACTAATCCAGAATCCTTTATTTCACCTCCATATCCCATTTTTTGAAGTAGTTTAACCACAATGCTCTCAAATTCGTAAGGAGTCTTACTTAAAATGGCGTTTAAGATTTCCTCTTTACGTGTTTTCTTTATTTTTTCAAAAGAGGCATATAATTTTTCTGCTGGCGTAAAATCCGACGTCATTGTTTCCGAATCAGAACTTACAACAGCTTTCTTTTGATGTTTTGGAGCCTCTCTTTGGCTCAACTTGTCAGATATGTAGTCATTGACCTTATCTGGGGTTTTAAGTAATTTAAGCCCCTCATTATTTATTTGGTAGCTGCCTCTTTTGGGTTTTTCAACCAAATCGGACATGTTGAGATAACTCAAAGCCCAAGAGACTCGATCATAAAAAATGTGACCATTACCAGAAGGGTACATTTCAGAAAGTTCTTCTTCAGTGAGATTAAAATGAATACCAAGTAATTCTACAAAGTCTTTTAATTTTAGAAGTCCTTTTTCTGAAAGCAATTGTAGAGCAGGCACTCTGATGTCGTCGTGTTTTGGGATTGGCATAATCTAAATATGTTTATTTTTGATATTTTCCATTATCATGCCTGAAAATGGAGATTTATCTTTTACTGCTTTTTTTAACAAAACCCGAGCTTCTTTAGCAAAAGCTTGATTAATAGTTATTGTTCCAGCATCAACCAATTTAATCAATTCCAAAGTATTCACATATAGATTAAGTCGATCTTTTCTTATAGGCTGTAAATCACCTCTGTCTTTTAAATCTAGGGTATCAATTGTCGCCCTGCCTCTGGCATTATGAGATATGGGGTCATGTTTATAGAATGATATTGAATCGTTAGGATCTTCATTGTAAGGATTTAGCAACTGCGCTATTTCATCATTCAAGTTACAAGTTGGGGTAGTTGCTCTTATACCGAGTATGGGAAACTTATTTCCTTTTGTGGTTGACTCATTACATTCTTTACATGATAGTAATAAATTGTCCCATCTATACGCTAGCCAATAATAACCTGGTCTTTGTATGGGGTCACCCGATATTTGCTGATATCCTTTTTTTGGCCTATAATGTTCTAAATCCCCCCTGTTTATTGGTTTTTCACAATAGCAGCATTTTCTTCCTTGGATAGAAACCAATTCCCTCTTCCATGTTTGCGCGGATGGATGTACTGGAAACCCATAAGTTCCATTAGTAAAAGGGATACTGTTAGTTTTATACGCTATCAATAATGTATTTTCTATCACCCTCCATTTTTGTCTTCCTTTGTTAGGACCAATGACATATGAATCATCTGGGGGAAATTTGTCTCTATTAATTTTATTCATTTTTTTTATTCTCCGCTACGATTTTATGAAATAAGTGCATTGTTTGAAAATCATTTAATGTTTCGCCAGATGGCAGCTCTCCCATTTCTAAATCCAATTTTTTTAAATAATCCAAATCCTCTTTAGTTATAGATGTTTTAGATAAGATTCTATCTCTTCTTTTCATAAAATAATCAAGTTTTGGAGGGCGTGTATTCTCAAACTCAAAATATTCACTTTGTAAAACCTGATCTATACGCCAATTATGAAGTTGATGTTGTTCTGCATCAATCTCAACCTTCCCTTCATGTTTCTTAAATAGAAAAACATCTGCATTTTCAGAAGATTGAACAATTAATGGACTATGCGTGGCTACAATAACATGACTTTTACTGCCATTAAGATTGAAATCCGAGAGTAGTTTTACATAATCTCTTTGCCATCGTGGATTTACATGAGTATCTGGCTCATCAAAAAGAAATAAACACTCATCTCTTCCTGTCACAAGTAACATACCGATAACGGTTAGGATTTGTTGTTGTCCTTCGCTTAATTGACTAAACTTTACTATAGTGTCAATTCCGGTTAACTTTACCGAAACTGAAATTTCTGAAAGAATCTCAAGATTAAAAGTTGATTCTAATGCATCAAAAAAATCAATTGGATGCTCGAAGGATTTATAAATGTCTTCCTGAATTTCTTGAATAGTTGTATCCTTTAAGTCTAAAAATTCTTTTACAAATCTTCTTTTGTCTTCCCCGTCATTCTCATAAGTTCTATAGGAGGCATTTTCCAAATGATGATTGAATAAAATTCCAATTAGGGTGTTTACCTTTCCTTTTAAATTCCAAAATGGAAATTTTACATTACTTTTTGAACTAGTGAAGTTTTCTTCAAAAAAGTCAGCTCCAGCTCCAATTTCTTTATAAAATCTTGATCTTGGATTATTAAATCTTATATCAAATTTTGTGATTTCTTCAATTTGCAAATAATCTTTAAACAGCCTCTTAATCAGATTTTTATAATGCACATTATTTCTGTAGATAGCTAAAGTGATTAGCAAAAGTTGGCTATGTTTATTTTCCGTAAAAAAAAGTCGTCTAAAGTTTCTTTCGGGCAGCGTTTTTCTTCTGTGCCAATTTTTCTGAAGCCTTTTTTCTATTAATGCATGTGGCTCTATGATTTCATTTATTCTTTTATTCTCCCCAGAATAATACCCAATAATGTAATTTGGCAAGTATAGGTTTGATTTATCGGCTTTCCAGTTTTTGAATGGAATTTCAACACTTTCTGTTTCCGAGGTGAATAATTCACATTTAAAAATATCTTTTTTAACAGTAATTTGAATATCATAATTGTAACATTCATAACGAATAATATATTCAAAATGTCCGCGGTCATCATAATAAGCCCAAGACTCCAAATCTTCTTGCTTATTGATAAGGTCTAAATCTCGAAATATTAAAGCTAAAATCTCTATGAGATTAGACTTCCCAAGACCATTTCTGCCAATTAAAAGAGTTACAAGATCAGATTTGAAAACTAAATCAATGTTTTCGATATTCTTATATTTTGAAACCCAAAGTTTTTTAATTTTCATGGTTCTTAAATATAAATTTATTTTCTGTTAAGTTTTCTGATCTCCTTCAACAAATCTTTAGCATCACCATCACTCTCTAATTGTGGTACTATCTCACCTTTAAATGCCTTATGTAAAATGGTCTGTGGCAGTTTGTCTATTTTTTCTTTTAAGGATTCGTAGTGTTTTTCTATAATGTCTGCCTTTGAGAATAGGCTTTCAACACGATTGACAATTTCTTCTTGTTCTTGTTCAGATGGAATTGGAATTTTGAACTCTCTACATTGGGTTAGTGATATATTGACCTGTCCAACAACACCTCTTGTTTCATTAACTAAATTATTCACAGGAGTACCTTCTCTCAAAAAATAATAAAGAAATTTATAACTTAAATATGGCTTTGGTCTAAATAGCGTAATGGCTTGATTTATATTACATTCTTTAAACCGTTCAGGAACAATTGCTACTTTATTCAAAGGAGGACCAACAATATTCATTAAAACATCGTTGGGATAACAAATTGATTTTTTACATTGTGTATTTTGAATTTCTTCAGACACATATTGTGGTTTATAATCAAATGATATTTGCTGATCTACAATATTATAGACCTTAAAAAATGGAATACCAGACAACGCAAAATTACTACCTTTTGGTGTCCCACCACTTTGTACTTTTTCACAACAATCTTTTGCTAATTCGGTTTTCCAAAGTGCTATATTTTTGTCTTTCCGCCACTCCTCTGTCAACTTCCCAGTAAACGCCTGTGTCAATACTTGCTGTCTAAAATCTTTTAAAAGTTGTGGGATGTTGTCCAAATTTGCCTTTATCACATCCAATTGCTTAAATAATTGGTCTAATTTGATCACGATACGGTTTTGTTCTGGTAAGGGCGGAAGAGGAAAATCAATATTCCACAAAACATCTGGATCAACATGCGGAATACCTATTCCTCGTGTATTTGTATTTATAAAATTAAATTTTGCTTCTAGAAATCTATAAAGCAAATTTGGTTCAATCATTAAAGGTTTTAGAATTGCAATTGTAGACCCAACAGCACCTTCTTTGTTTTTTGAAACCCAACCGCTTCTGGCACCATCCCAAACAATTCCGATCTCTTCTTTTTTAATCAATTTAGAAGATTCAATATCAGCATATCTTCTGATTTCATCTTTTTCAAAGGCTTTAATATCCAAATAAGGAACAGAATCCTTAAATTTTTCTTCACTTAATATTTTTGGTTTCTTTCCTTTCTGAAATTTTACAACTTCATTAAGTTTAGTAATGACCCAGTTTTTTGGCAATTCTTTCCCCATTATTTTAACTCCTTTATCATTGCATTTAACTGTTCGGTAATGCTGTTTAATTCCTTTAATGCTTCTTTCGCCAAATCAATCGGTTCGCCCAAATCATCAGAATTACTAATGCTATCATCTGCAATCAAGCCCAAATCGAGACTGTGGTTCTTTTTGGCTATCGTTTCTCTGCTTATACATTGCCAACGTTCATCCTTTATGGTTTTTCGTTTCTCATCACTAACCAATCCATTATAATCTTCTTCTACCTTGTCAATACCAATGCCACCAGTATAGGCTTTTACAAAACCTTCAAAGGCATTTTCTATAAATGGTGTGCGTTTTCCGTAATTTGGTGTGTTGGTGCGCATATCGTAAAACCACACGTTTTTAGTATTGTCGGTTTCGGTGGTGCCACGTGTAAAGAACAACACGTTTGTTTTAACACCTGCCGCATAAAAAATACCTGTTGGTAGTCTTAAAACCGTATGCAAGTTGCATTTGTCCATTAAATCGCGACGTATTTTTTGCCCATCGCCATCTTCAAATAAGACGTTATCTGGTAATACCACCGCAGCTCTTGCTTTGCCATCTTTTTTTAGACTTCGGTAAATATGCTGTAAAAAGTTTAATTGTTTGTTGCTTGTTGGGAAGGTGAAATCATCTCTTGTTGGGCGTTCGCCTCCTTTTTTTGTTCCAAAAGGAGGATTTGCCAATACGCCATCAAAATTGGTGAGTTGCTTGCCTAAATCGGTTAAGGTATCACCCAAATAAATACGACTTTCCATACCATGTAAGCGCGCATTCATCAATGCTAATCGATGTGCGTCGCCAACTAATTCCACACCACTAAAGGCTTCTTCTTTTTGAAATTTGCGGTCCTTTTCATTCAAATGATAATAGTTGTCGTGCTTATTGCTCAAATATTCATCTGCCGAAATCATAAACCCAAAAGTGCCAGCCGCAGGGTCGTTCCAACGTTCACCCAATTTAGGTGCCATTAAGCTCACCATGATATTAATCAATGGACGTGGCGTAAAATACTGGCCAGCACCACTTTTTTTCTCACCTGCATTTTTCTCCAATAGACTCTCGTAAATGTCACCCATAACATCTCGGTCACTTTCTTCGTACCAATCTAATTTATCGATGGCTTGTACGAGGGTGTTAAAGTTGACGGGTTTGCGTAAACTGGTGGAAGCATCAGCATAAATCTCCTTGATGCTCTCACTTGTGGTTTCCGCACTGATTTCTGCCAAAAACTTACGGTATTTTAAAAACGCTTCGTTGTTGTCGTGTTCCTTAACAAAGGATTGCCAACGGTAACGCTCTGGAATGTGTTCTTCAAAATCCTTGACCTCACTCAATTTTAAAAACAGAATAAAGGTCAACTCATTCAAATATTGATGATAAGTAACACCATCATCTCGTAACACATTACAAAGATTCCAAAGTTTTTGGGCAATTTCGTCTGCACTCATAAATAGTTTATTGGTTTAAGCGGAATACATGCTGTCATTGATGACCTGTAGCACAGTTTCCAGTTGGTTTTCAAATATTTTGTCGATACGGTTAAATCCACCTTCTTCTTTAAAGGGGTCCTTGTCCAAATCTTCTTTAGATAATACTGTTTCGGCTATCAGTTGGGCATGAAAACGTTCGAGCCACTTTTGCTGGATTTTGTTCCAATCTTTCAGAGCATACACTTTTTCGAATGCCTTGTCGATACGCTCTTTGTGGCTTACCAAATGGACATCTAAAGCCAGTGTGCGAATATATGAAATGATATCGGCAGCAATGTCCTCATTTTTTGCATTTTTCCAAGCTGCATGAAGTGTTCTCGTATTGTAGCCTTCTTGATCTAATAGTAGTTTTAATTCTTTTAGGGACGTTCTATCCAAAGAAGAGGGACGATTGCATATCACTTGAATGGCTGCAATTTTATTTCGATTTTCGTCAATAAATTTTTTAAAATTCTCAATATAATCTTCTGGTTTTTTAGCAGTTCCATAATCGCGTTCAATCCCATAAAATTCATCTTGATGTTCAGATATCAATTGCGTTTTAGGAATATATATTTTGGTGTCCAAATAACGCCATAGCGAGCCATAATTCTTAATGATTTGTTTGGCTTCTGAAATTTTTAGATTTTGCAATTTTGCAATAAAATCCTCTGGAGTCAAACCGTTTGAAGCATACATAAATTCCTCCAAGGAGTGTTCTTCAATCTTGTGCTTTTTCCTTTGCAGTTTTGCTATGATTTGCTCCATCTGCCGTTCAGTGCGCTCCTCACTGTCAATATAGTCGAGCTCTTCAGCCAATTGATTGAATGAAGTGGAAGGTTTTGCAACACTTATCATTTGCGTATAATCCCCCAATGCCTCATGAACTCTTACGGCGTCATATATATTGAATGCCTCTTTACCGATCTCGTCACATTTACGTGTAGCACGACCAATCATTTGTTCATATAAAATACGAGAACCAACACGCCTTAAAAACACCAAGTTGCAGATTTTAGGAACGTCTATTCCTGTGGTCAATAAATCAACGGTTACTGCGATGTTTGGATATTTTTCGTTTTTAAATTCCTTTGTCAGTTGTTCAGGATCATAGACACTCCCGGTTATTTTTTGAATGGCATTTTGATGAACATCCATACCAATTGCAGCAAACTCTTCTTTCAATATTTTCACAATGTCATCGGCATGCGTATCACGAACCGCAAAAATCAATGTTTTTTCGTCACTTTCAGGATCTAAATGTTTCACTAATTCCTTACAAACAGTACGATTAAAATTTTCTGATAGAACCAGTTTATTAAATTGTTCTATTTCTACCAACAAATCATCTTCGAGCTCTGCTAATTCTTCTATGGTATTAGTTTCAGGATTAAAAACCTTTGGACGTTCCCCCTTTTTCCAAAGAATACCGTCTTCACTCAAACGAGTCTTGATACGATGCGGTGGCTCGTGATCGGCCAGAAAGCCATCTAAAACCGCCTGGCTATAGGAATAGCTGAAAACAGGTTTTCCAAAGATTTGTGTGGTATGTAGTGCAGGAGTTGCAGTAAGCCCAATAATGTAGGCATCAAAATACTCTATCACTCGCTTGTATTGACTTACATAATCATCTTGATCTTTAAAATGAATGTCTTCATCATCGATTTCACTATCCAAATTGTACCCTCTATGTGCTTCGTCTATAATAATACAATCATAACTATCGATTGAAAGCACATCCTCTTCAGAATTGAACAATCTTTTGACCATGCTTTGAACGGTTGCAAAATGTAAGCGTGCTTCTGAATCTGGATTTTTGACTTTCAACTCTTCCATTTTATAAACGTCTCCAAAAGTGTTGAGTCGCTCAATTTTATTGTCTTTATAATTTCCAATAGCTTGAGTAGCCAACAATCTTCTGTCAGTCAGAAATAATATGCGTTTGAAACGATCTGCTTTAATCAATCGATATGACAAACCAATAACTGTTCTTGTTTTTCCTGTTCCCGTTGCCATGACCAATAAGGAGCGTGGGTTTTCGGGTCTATTGATGATTTTTTCCTCTATAGCTTTTATGGCATCTATTTGATAATCACGTAGATTTAAACCATTTTTTTCTTTCAAATAGTCATAGTCACTTTCTTCTAATCGTGTATTGACTTCTTCCACATCTTTTTCATAAAGTTCCACCAATCCTTGTGGCGAAAACCATCCTTTTTTTGCCGAAGCCCTATTACGCTTTTTGCGTACATCCAAAAACCAAATACCACTTTTAGTTTCCAGTTGTTCTAAATAGTCACGTCCATTGGTTGAAAATAAAAATGGTGCTTTATAACCATTCCAATCATTGAGAAATTGGATGTCGTCTTGCTCTTGAAGATTTTCAGCATATATTTTGGACTGTCTTAAATCAGTTGAAATATCACTGGCATATTTTTTTGCCTCTACAATACCATAAAGAGTTTTCCCGATGAAAAGCCCATAGTCTGCCCATTTACCATTGCAAGGCCATTCGGCTATCGCCATCATTCTTCCTTTTTCAGGAAGTGTTTTGTGAGACTTGTAGTTTAAATTTTCCGTATCACACTCCCATCCCGCCAGACGTAGTTTTGGGTCAATTAGTAAGAGTCTTGTATCTTTTTCGTTTAATTCGAGATTCTTGGCAATTGTTTCACCTCTCTTTTTGCGAGCATCAGTTGTTTGTTTGTTTTGATTGAGTGCTTTAATTTTTTCTTGATAGTCCACCACCTGTTTTGATAGCGTTTCAAGTTCTGATGTTAGATCGGCAATATTGTTTTGAGATGTAGATGGGAGAATATACTCCCTGGCATCAATATAATCGTTATTGTAGGTTTCATAGAACCATTTAGAAAGTTGAAAAGATTTTTTAAGAATGAAATGGGCTTCTTCTTTTGAACCTGTTCCATCATGACTGGCCTTGTTACCTGATTTTCTAATGGTATGGAGCAATCCTTTAACTATTTCAGGAATCACGTTTTTATAGTAAAGTTGATTGATTCGATCTACTTGTTTTCCTTGCAGTTCTCCCATATCCTCAAACTCCCAAATAAGGAGACTGATTTTTTCTGAAAGTAATCGAGTTTTTGAAAGCGTAGAACTGGGGTCTATTTGAATTAATTGTTCTGCTATTTCACATATCGTGAGTAGTTCGGGATAATCGGATTTTAAAAAAGTAAAGCTTGAACCCATAAATCAATAAGATACTTTGGCTTAAAGATAGCATAATATTTAAATTTCTGACAAATAACACAATACGAAACCTAATAAAAAATGGTAATATCTAAAACGTTTTATAAATTCAATCAAAATTAGATCCTACTTAAAAAGGTTTCTGTTAAAGGAGGCAAGTAGCTTAAAATAGCTAGTGTCCATCTAAAATCCATTTTGGATGGAATTTTTCTCTTAGCCTTGTAAAGAAGTAAGAGAAGAGGATTGCATTTTGAGATTGATTTTTTCCATTATCATAATATCCTGTTTCCTGACTTCCATAAAAGAGATTTCCTAAAATTGCTTCCTGCATCCTGTCTGAATTTAATACAAATTGAAATTGCTTGGGAAAACTTTTATAATAATCAATAAGTAGAAGCTTATTAAAGTTATTTAACGATAACCGAAAATGTTAGTGAAATATTTTTTAATAATTGCACATCTAAAAATGCAAAAAATAGCGTATATTGCACATATAAATATGCAAAATGGAACAGTTACTAGAAAAATCCGCTTCGTTAGTACAACGTGCACTTACAGATAAAAAACGTTATCTGTATCATGAAATTAATTGGAACAATAGATTAATAGGCATAAAAGGCGCTAGAGGTACAGGTAAAACTACATTGCTATTACAAAAGT
>JBGSQM010000160.1:0-11206 GCA_041738035.1 Cellulophaga sp. | reverse complement strand
ATTTTCCTTTAATAACTCAGGATATTTGCTCTGAAAACGTTTTAATCTAGGCACAGATACATTTTTGATATAGCCGTTATTTGGGTTATTTTTTTCGTAATCTTGGTGATAGTCTTCCGCATCATAAAAAATATCAAACTTCATTACCTCTGTCGCTAATGGTTTACTATACACTTTATCTGCTTTAAGCTTAACCATATAATCTTCAATGGTTTTCTTTTCACTATCATTTTTATAAAAAGCAATGGAGCGATAATGTTTCCCCATATCAGGCCCTTGTCCATTTACAGTGGTTGGATCGTGGGAGCCAAAATATACTTGTACCAAAGTTTGAAAAGAAATAACTTTAGGATCATAATATACTTTTACCGCTTCGGCATGCGTAGTTTTACCATAGCTTACTTGCTCGTAGGTAGGGTTTTTCTCTTTTCCGCCTGAATAGCCAGAAACGACTTCTTTAACCCCTTTTACACTTTCAAAAACCGCTTCTACACACCAAAAACAACCACTAGCAAAATAAGCAGTTTCGTATATTGATAAGTCTTGCTGCGTATTCATTACGGTAGTGGTAGAGGAAGTTGTTCCTTTGGTTTTAGAATTACAACTGGTCGTTAATAAAGCAAAAGAGAGCAGAAATATTATTTGAATACCTTTCATATTTTTTGTTTTTTGCATTTAGTAGTAAATTTAACCGATACCTTACGAAAGATCTAAAACTAAAGTTAATAATTTTAAGCAAATTACAATTTTTTTAATGATTACTATTGGCTTCCTTTTTTAAAGTAGGCATAGCTTTACCAATAGATTTGTATTGTTATTAAAAATATCAAAATATAACCGTAATTTTAAGGTTATATTTTTGTTGCCAAACATTTGCAAAAAATAAAAAACCAACATAATGAAAGAGTTTTTTACCTTAAAGAATCTGTAAATGGGATTTGGATTCGCAACTGGATTTCTTATTTATGATTACTTTGTTCATGGCGAACTAAATTGGATTGCGGCTATAGTAACAGCGATTATATTGGCAGCATTAATGCCCCTTTTTTATAAAAGTAAAAAGTAGCAAATGGAATATGTAATCTAAACGCAGCCGTTATTTTGATGTACTTTTTAGCTAGTTTATGCAGATGGCTTTCACTCAAACGCAATAGTTGCGCAGATGGAAATGCCAAAATTGCGCAATTTAAAAGTGCCAACAGAATGCAGCAAAACGTGTGCCAACAAAACCTAAACGTAATGAGGACTTTAGGGCTAAAACGAAAGGTCTTTGTATATTTATAAAGTCTGCCAAATCTTTTGGATTTGGCTTTTAAAATTAAAAAGATTAAAACAAAACAAAAAGCTTTGGCTACGAGCGCCGACAAAAACGAAAAGTTTCCTTTACTCCGCACTAGCAATAGTTGCAACGTTGTAAAACATAAAACCATCAAAAAATGAAATGTGATAATTGTAATACCGAATTCAAATACTTCAGACTATTGAAGTCATTTTGGTTTGGATATTTGAATATAAAATGTGAACAATGTGATGCAATATTTGAACACAAAATGTTTAACAGAGTTTTAGGAGGACTAATTATTGGAGGTTCCATGCTAACAATTAATTTGATTTTCGAAGAAAAAACTATTTTAAAAGTTATAATTGGATTTATAATGGTTGCTGTGTTTTTCTCATTGGTCACTCCGTTTATAATGAGGTTCAATCGATTGAAATAAAAATGTTTTACAACAAGGTATTGCAAATAGGGCGTTAGGTGGCTTCGAAAGTTCAGTGTTATTTACCAAAACCACCAAATCGTTGATTTGGCTTTTAAGAATGAATAAATTAAAAACAAAATACAAGGTTTTGGCTAAGTACAAACTCAAAATTTTATTGCTTTCTACTGCTCTAATTACCATATACTAAACGTTGGCAAACATTTTGACCCGTCTTAAATAAATTTATTTAAAAAATACCATAACCACATGAAAATTACCACAGTCATTATTCCTCTTTTTTTAACACTCTTTTTCAGCTGTAAAACTGACAAGAAAGAAAGAACAATAGAGGCCCAAACTAAAATAGAAAACTTTACATCTAATGATTATCTAGCATTAGTTGCCTTATTTAAAGAATGGAGAACATTTGAAAAACCACCTCTCCTCGATGGGGCTCCTGATTATACAGTAGCGTCTTTTGAAAAACGTTGGCCAAGCTTTAAAAAGTTGCAGTCAAGATTACAATCCATTGACACCACAAATTGGCCTGTAGAAAATCAAGTGGATTGGATGATTGTTTGGGCTGAGATGAACGGCTATGATTTTAACCATCGAATTTTAAAACCTTGGGCACGAGACCCTGCTTTTTATAAATCGGTTTGGACCTATAAAAGCGATGTGCCGGCCCATGAAGGTCCAACCCATCATGGTACAACAGAATTATGGACATATACATTTCCTTTAGCAGCAGAAGAAAGAACTAGACTTATAACCGACTTAAAAGTGATTGTACCACTCCATAAGCAAGTAAAGAAAAATTTAACAGGAAACGCGAGGGATTTGTGGATTACCGGTATTAGGGATTTTCAATTTCAGAGTTTGGATCTTAACGATCTAAAAGAACAAGCTACCATTAAAGATGATGTAGTTTTAGTTTCGGTAATTGATGCAGCCATAGCCTCAACAAATGATCTTGTTTCTTGGTTGCAGTCTCAATCCAAATCAAAAACGGGTACTTCAGGAATCGGTAAAGACAATTACACTTGGTATCTGCAAAATGTGCATCTAGTTCCATTAACTTGGGATGATGAAGTGATGATTTTAAAACGCGAGCTTTCGCGTGCTTGGACTTCGTTAAAATTAGAAGAACATAGAAATAGGTATCTACCTGAGTTAGTTGATGCAGGCTCCCCTGAAGCCTATAATAAAATGGCAGATGATGCAGCTAAAAGCTTGATTACATTTTTAGATCAGGAAGAAATCGTTACTGTAAAACCGTATTTTGATCCTGCATTACGCGAGCATTTAGGCGAATTTATACCCAAAGAGAAACGAAACTTTTTCTCGATTGGCGAGCATTACGACCCTAGACCCTTATATTCACATTTCTACCATTGGTTTGAATTAGCGCGTATGGATAATGAGCCACATAAGAGTGAAATAAGAAAAGGCCCATTATTATATAACATTTTCGATTCAAGAAATGAAGGAACAGCGACAGCTGTTGAAGAAATGTTTATGCAAGCGGGTTTGTACGATGATAGCCCGAGAACCAAAGAAATTGTATATATAATGATTGCGCAGCGTGCTGCAAGAGGATTAGGCTCATTATATGCGCATGCTAATGAGATGACCATGGAAGAAGCTGGTAGTATTCACAGCGAATATACACCTCGTGGTTGGATGAAAACCGAAAAGGAGCTACTCATTTTTGAGCAGCATTTATACTTACGTCAACCAGGATATGGAACAAGTTATATTACGGGTAAATATTTACTAGAAAATACATTGGCTGATTATGCCAGATTACAAGAATTACAGAGCAAATCATTTGTTTTAAAAGACTTTTTTGACACCCTAAATGGAATCGGAAATATCCCTATTTCATTGGTTAATTGGCAAATAACTGGCTCAAATCATCATTTGAAAATCATTACTAATTAAAAATGTAAGACATGACGAATAAAAGGCTAACAAATGTATAGGTCATAACGTTCCTTGGGTCGTCAACGCCCCATTCACAGATCGCTATGCTTCATTATCAGAAACCGCTAACTAATTTTAAATTCTTTAGAAAAATTAGACAAAAATTGTTGACTGAAAATAAATTCACTAAATATTTGATTTACGTATTGGTGAAATCATACTAGAAGTAATTGGGATTTTTCTTGCCATACGCCAAAAGGATGCTATAGCGGCATCGTGTGAATCCTCTTCTATAGCGTAATTGAAGTATTTATAGGTCAAAAACAGTAGAGGATATTTTCACTACTAATTAGTTTTTCAGATTTAATTGAACCAATATAATTGTAAATAGAAAGATTAATACTGCTAATCCGTACGTTCTACTTCACTTTCACTTTTTAGCACATAATCACCATCTTCTTGTTGAATGTATAGCGCCTTATTGCCTGCTTCGCCATTACGGGTAACTTCTGAGTCTTTAATTGTCTTTGTTATTGAGGTGGTATAGGTCTCCTTAACTTTACCAAAGCCATAGCCATTTCCCCATTTCCATTTTACTTTAGTGCCTTTCTGTATCATATTCCTTAAATTATAATAGTAATTTCAAATGGTAAATGGTATTACACATCAAATATCCTCAAAAAACCGATTCCTAGTAGTCGCAATCCCGAAAAAAAATTGATCCAAACGCCAGAATAAAAAAAATTAACAATATTCTTAAGATTTTTTTTGAGTCGTCTTGTTAAAAAAGTTTTATTTAAAGTTGCAAATACCATTCTATCCCAACTTATATTCAAGTTTGAGCCAAAAGGCTCCGAAGCTAATTCCCGATAAAAAACACATTAATTCGGTGAGCGGATTTCTTCTGTATTTTCGCTTAACGGAGAAAATGTTACCTACACCTAGATAATTTTCATTCGCCGATAGTTAAACGGCATTGACCGAATTTTATCTCTTTAGGCCTTATATACAGGGTAATTTTACATTGTAATTAAAACCTAAGTCATGAAAACAATCTTAACTATTATAGCTTTTCTTTTTATCTCTCTTTCTGCTCAAGCTCAAGAAAGCAATTCAGAATTAAAAGTTAGTGTAGTAACAGAAACTGTAGTTTTAGTAACTCCAACAATAAATACAGTTTTAAATAGCAACGAAACTAAGGTTGCTCGTTTGTACATGGATAAGAATTACAAAGTAAAAAAAGAATTATCTTTCTCCACCAAAGTCAACAAATCTAAATTAGCGTAATGATGTTAGGTACTTTAATTCTTTTAGCCGTTTCTTATTTATAATTTTTTAATTTTTTTTAAAAACAGGCTTACGTGCTAAAATCTTAATAAAATAAAAGCCCATAAGAAGTAGTTTATGGACTTATAGTTTGTAATTTTTGTTCTATTTAGATAAAATTCTATTTAATTCGCAACTTCACTAATAAATTTAATTCGGAATAAACGCAGTTCTTCGTCTTCATAATCTCCATCAAACTCTTTATTAGCTGCTTCTATACCATCCGTTTCTGCTTCTAAAAAGTAATCATGTAGTTCTTCTTGTTGGTCTTCGTCTAAAATTTCGTCAATCCAATAACTGATATTTAATTTGGTACCGCTATAGACAATCTGCTCCATTTCTTTAATTAATTCAGAAATTTCTATGCCTTTTGCAGATGCAATATCATCTAAAGGTAATTTACGGTCCACATTCTGAATCACATACAACTTTAAAGCAGAATTTGCGCCAGTACTCTTTACGATTAAATCATCGGGGCGGATAATATCATTATCTTCAACGTACCTTTTAATAAAATCGATAAAAGGTTTACCGTATTTTTTTGCTTTTCCTTCGCCTACCCCGTGAATGTTTACCAATTCATCTAAAGTGATAGGATATTTAAGCGCCATATCTTGTAAAGAAGGGTCTTGAAAAATAACGAATGGTGGCACTCCAAGTTTTTGTCCTTCTTTTTTTCTTACATCTTTTAAAATTTTCAATAAATTTTCATCAGCGACACCACCACCAGTTTTTGATGCACTTACAATGGCATCATCTGCCTCTTGGCTATACACATGATCTTTGGTCATCATAAAAGAAATTGGATTTTTTAAATACTCTAGTCCTTTTTCTGTTAAATGCAAAATTCCGTACTGCTCAATTTCTTTTCGCAAATAACCCGCTACCAGCGCTTGACGCACCAATGCCATCCAATAGCCTTTGTCTTTATCTTTTCCAATTCCGAAAAACGACTTACCATCAATCTTATGGGATGCAATTAAGGCGTTAGATTTTCCTGTAAGTACTTTTACTGTTTCTTTCGATTTAAATTTTTCCGTAGTGCCCTGCACTACTTTAATAACTTTTACTAAATCGTCTTTTGCCTCTTGTTTTTCTTTCGGATTTCTGGTATTGTCATCCATAGGAGCGCCATCACCATTAATTTCATCAAAATATTCTCCAAAATAATGGAGGATAAATTTTCTTCGTGACATCGATGTTTCTGCGTAGGCTACCATTTCTTGTAATAAGGCATTCCCAATTTCTTGTTCTGCGACAGGTTTGCCTGACATAAATTTTTCAAGCTTTTCAATATCTTTATAAGAATAGAAAGCCAAACAATGCCCTTCGCCGCCGTCTCTGCCTGCTCTTCCTGTTTCTTGATAATAACTTTCGATACTTTTAGGAATATCGTGGTGAATTACAAACCGAACATCTGGTTTGTCAATCCCCATTCCAAATGCTATGGTTGCGATGACTACATCTACATCTTCCATCAAAAACATATCTTGATATTTGGATCGGGTTTTTGTATCGAAACCTGCGTGGTAGGGAACAGCACTTACACCATTTACTTGTAATACTTGCGCTAATTCTTCTACTTTTTTTCTACTTAAACAATAAATAATCCCTGATTTGCCAGAATTTTGCTTTACAAATCGGATAATATCTGTTTCTATATTTTGTGTTTTAGGGCGAACTTCATAATAGAGGTTTGGCCTATTAAAGGATGCTTTAAAAAGGACCGCATCATAAATACCTAAGTTTTTTATAATGTCTTCTTGCACTTTCGGCGTTGCTGTGGCTGTTAATGCTATCACTGGAATATCATCACCTAATCTGCTAATGATGCTTTTTAAGTTGCGATATTCGGGTCTAAAATCATGTCCCCATTCAGAAATACAGTGCGCTTCGTCAATGGCTACAAAAGAAATTTTTACAGATTGTAGAAATTCTACGTATTCTTCTTTTGTTAATGATTCTGGAGCCACATATAATAATTTTGTAATTCCGCTAGTGATATCACTCTTCACTTGTTTTATTTCGGTTTTTGTTAAAGATGAATTTAAAACATGTGCCACCCCAACTTCTGAGGATACGCCCCGAATAGCATCTACCTGATTTTTCATTAAAGCAATCAAGGGAGAAACTACAATAGCTGTACCTTCTTGCATTAAAGCAGGTAGTTGGTAACAGAGCGATTTCCCACCTCCTGTAGGCATAATTACAAAACAATTTCTACCTTCAAGAATATTTTTTATAACACCTTCTTGAAGTCCTTTAAACTTAGAAAAGCCGAAATATTTCTTTAGTGAAGAATGTAGATCTAGATCATTTAAATTCATAATTGAATGTACTATTTATATATTTTTGCTATTCAATTTTAAAAAGAATAGCCAATTCAAATTTAAGCTAAAAAACTATTTTTTACTATACAGAATTTTACATTGAACTGATTTAAAATTTTCGAATTCAAGTGAAAATTAGACATTTTTTGAACAATTGAAGGCTTTTTTGAATTTCATAGTATCGCTACAAATAGAAAAAAAGACGAAAAGTGGACTAAAAAGGACAATTTTATAGCAAATGAAAAAAGTTTAAATCAGTTCATACACTAAAACATTTAGTTTGTGTAATTTTGTAACTAAATATAATACATTCTTTTAGGAATACCATCAGAAAATCGAAAATTTTACCTTGAAAAATCAGACTGCAATACTCGACATAGCAAGAAAAACAATTAATAATGAAGCTGAGGCCATTCAAAACTTGGCTACGCTTTTAAATTCGGACTTTGCAGATGCCGTTACACACATATTTAATGCTACAGGAAGAGTCGTGATTTCGGGCATTGGAAAAAGTGCTATTATCGCTTCAAAAATTGTTGCAACCCTTAATTCTACTGGTACTCCTGCTATTTTTATGCACGCTGCGGATGCCATTCATGGCGATTTAGGAACCATACAGGAGCACGATACAGTAATTTGTATTTCTAAAAGTGGCAATACACCCGAAATTAAAATGTTAGTTCCTTTAATTAAAAAAGGAGGTAATACATTAATTGCAATGACAGGCAATTTAGAATCAACTTTAGCAAAACAAGCGCACTATATTTTAAATAGTTTTGTAGAAAAAGAAGCTTGTCCAAACAATTTGGCGCCAACTACTAGTACAACCGCTCAATTGGTTATAGGTGATGCCCTTGCAATTTGTCTTTTAGAGCTTCGAGGTTTTAGTAGTAAAGATTTTGCAAAATACCATCCAGGAGGGTCTTTAGGAAAACGACTTTATCTTCGTGTTGCTGATATTGTTGAAAATAATATGAAGCCAAAGGTTGATATTCATGACGATGTAAAAAAAGTGATCGTAGAAATCTCTGAAAAAATGTTAGGGGTTACCGCAGTACTCGAAAATAATAAAGTGGTAGGTATTATTACTGATGGCGATATTAGAAGAATGTTGAATAAATATGATGCGATTAATGGACTTACTGCAAAAGACATTATGAGTACAAACCCAAAAACTATTGAAAATAATATGCTTGCGGTAAAAGCATTAGAATTAATGCAATCAAAAGGAATTACTCAAGTACTCGCCATAGAGAACGACAACTATATGGGTGTAGTACATATACATAACTTAATCAACGAAGGAATACTATAATGGCGAAGAAAAGAGTAACGGAAGAGATGTCCTTTTTAGACCATCTTGAAGAATTACGTTGGCATTTAATACGATCTACCCTTGCCGTTTTAATTTTTGGTTCTACAGCTTTTGTATTTAGCAAATACATATTCGACCATATAATTTTTGCGCCTAGCAGAATGGATTTTCCTACCTACAAATTCTTTTGCGATATTGCGACTTATTTTGGATTTGAATCTGATTTTTGTGCCGAAGCATTACCATTTACCATTCAAAGTAGAACCATGGCAGGACAGTTTTCTGCGGATATATGGACCTCTATTTGGGCAGGTTTTATTGTAGCCTTTCCTTATGTTTTATATGAAGTATGGCGTTTTATAAGTCCTGGACTTTATGAAAAAGAGCGTAAAAATTCTAGGGGGTTCATTTTTGTAGCTTCATTGTTGTTCTTTTTAGGGGTTTTATTTGGCTATTATGTGGTTGCACCTTTATCTATTAATTTTTTAGGCACTTATTCCGTAAGTGATATGGTTACCAACGAATTTGATATAGGCTCGTATATTTCTACTTTAAGATCTTCTGTCATAGCTTGTGGAATTATTTTTGAGTTGCCCATCATTATTTATTTTTTAACAAAAGTGGGCTTGGTAACACCTGAAATACTTAAAAAATACAGAAAAATAGCGCTTGTCGTGGTGCTAATTTTATCAGCCATTATTACCCCACCAGATGTTGCTAGCCAGATTGTAGTGGCGATTCCTATTTTAATTTTATACCAATTAAGTATTTATATTTCTGGATTTGTGCTGCGAAAAGAAGCTAAAAAAGAAGCCAAGTTAAAGAAAAATGCAGCGTCAAAATAGGCCTATTTCGCGACGTTTTAAGATTATTCACAAGGTTAAAATTAACCAAATAAATTGAGCATAAACATATTTTACCTTAGTTTTGAAATATATAAAAGTAGATTTCATCAACTTTGTCCAAGTTCTAAACTTTGGCAAAGTTTAATTTTAGAATATTCATGTAGGCTCTGCCTTGAAAATCATCTATAATCAACTATCTTTTAGTGTTTTCATTAATCTGATTTAAAACGATGATGAATGCTAAAATTGCCAAAAACGATTACCCATTTATGAAGTTACGTGCAGAAAATATAATGAAGTCTTACCGAGGGCGACAAGTGGTTAAAGGAATTTCATTGGAAGTTAACCAAGGCGAAATAGTTGGACTTTTAGGCCCGAATGGCGCAGGAAAAACCACTTCGTTTTATATGATTGTTGGATTGATAAAACCCAATGGTGGCCATATTTATTTAGAGGATATGGACATTACCAAATTCCCTATGTACAAAAGAGCACAAAACGGAATTGGATATTTGGCGCAAGAAGCTTCGGTTTTTAGAAAATTAAGTATCGAAGATAATATTTTAAGTGTTTTACAACTCACAAAACTCAGTAAAAAAGAGCAAGAAATTAAAATGGAGTCACTTATTGAAGAGTTTGGCTTAGGGCATATTCGTAAAAACCGTGGCGATTTACTTTCAGGTGGCGAACGCCGAAGAACCGAAATTGCACGAGCTTTAGCTACAGACCCAAAATTCATTTTGTTAGATGAACCTTTTGCGGGGGTTGACCCTGTGGCAGTAGAAGATATTCAGCGGATTGTAGCCCAATTAAAGGATAAAAATATTGGGATTTTAATTACCGACCACAACGTACAAGAAACTTTGGCCATTACGGAACGCTCCTATTTAATGTTCGAAGGTGGTATTCTAAAATCTGGTATTCCTGAAGACTTAGCTGCCGACGAAATGGTGCGTAAAGTGTATTTAGGGCAGAATTTTGAATTACGGAAGAAGAAATTGTTTTAGTGTTTTTATTCTTTAAATTTATTAATAACGTAAAGTTCCCGATCTTTTTTGTAGTGCTGAGGCAAGTAAACTTTTAGTTTAGGTCTGCACATGTAGTCAAAGTTTTTTATTTTGTAATTATTTTCATTTTTAAATGCTAAGTATAAAAGATTAGGCGGACTTGTAAATATGCGCAAGCCAATGGTCATAGCACTTAACTCCCCATTTTTTATAGCATTGTAAGCGGTTGATAATTTTGTTCATTTTAGCTCAATAGTTAATTGAATGATTGATAAGCAATTTTCCACTCTGCTTCTTTATTCTTCCGTAAGATAACGAGGGCCGAACGAGAAATCTCTTGGGTTTCATTGGTCTTAATTGTTGTTACAGTTCCATTAAAATGGTAAGCAACATAAGCTAAGTCAAAGGATGCCTCTACATAGTCAATTATTATTTCATCGTAGTTTATCTTAATACTTTTAAATGCTTCGCGAATAGGTTTGAAGCCCACTTTGCCCATTTGAATAGGGGGCTTTCCTTCTGAGTCCATATATAAAAGGTCGCTTGTAAAAAAATCAGTCCATTTATCAAATGTTAGGCTGTCCGATAGGTCTCTCGTCATAACGGCATCATGCATAGAAAGTACAGCCTGTTTTACAGCAACTGAATCAATTTTAATTGAATTTTTAGTTGTACTTTTTGTTTCCTGGTCTTTTTCGGGATTGGTATTACAAGAAAAAAGAACTGTCGCCAAGGTCAATATTGTAAATAGCTTTTT
>JBGSQM010000099.1:0-4157 GCA_041738035.1 Cellulophaga sp. | reverse complement strand
GAATTGATTTTTAGATTAACACTTTTTATAGCTGGTTTAATTAACCTACTACCTGCATTGTTGGCTTTTCTTCCTGACAAGATTTCTAAATCTTATGGAATTGACGTTCCTAACTCAAATTATCAATTACTACTAAGACATAGGGCAATCCTATTTGGAATAATTGGCGGACTTATGATTTATTCTGCTTTAGTTAAAAAGCATTATAAACTTTCAACTATTGCTGGGTTAGTTAGTATGACATCATTTATTATACTTTACTTCTCAATCGGCAAGGACATTAATTCAGAGCTTAAAAAAGTAATGATGATTGACGTTATTTCAACAATAATTCTTTGCTTTGGATTGATATTATTTTTGCTTAAATCAAAAACATATAACAATGAATTACCAACTGACAAAACAACGAACCGCTAAAATCATATTGGCAACAATGGGGCTGACAGTTGTAAATTCAACATTTGTAATTCTATTCGGCATTTGGGCAAATGTTAGGCAGACGTTTTTCAAATGCCCCACCATCGCCAATACTTTTCTTTAGCGGCCATTGTATAGACATGACCTGTAACGAAACTAATTATGATACGTCTTATTAAACAAATTTGAAACAATGACTGAACAAAGTAAAACATCAAGAATTGCTGGACTTTTATATTTAGGTGTAGTGCTTACTGGACTATTTAGTTTAATGTATGTTCCTTCCAAACTTATTAATTATGACAACGCATTACTAACTTTTCAAAATATATCCTCTTCTGAAACATTATTTCGTTTAGGAATTGTGAGTGGTGCGATTTGTTATATTCTCTTTCTCTTTTTGCCATTTGCTTTGTACAAATTACTAAAACCCGTTGATAAAAAGATGGCAAAGATGATGGTGCTTTTAGCTATAATAAGTGTTCCTATGTATTTTATAAATCTTCAAAATGAATTAACAGTACTTTCTCTGATTAAAAATCCAAACTATCTTAAAAATTATTCTGCTGAACAAATACAATCTCAGGTTATGATTTGTATTGAGCAATACGATAATGGAATGAGACTTATCCATCTTTTTTCAGGACTTTGGTTGGTTCCTTTTGGTTATTTGGTCTACAAATCTAATTTTCTACCTAAAATTTTAGGGATACTTCTGATGCTTGGCTGTTTTGGTTATTTAATTAATTTTTTTGGTAGTAGATTAACTTCTACCTATGCAAACCTTAGTGTTTCGACATTTATAAGTTTGCCAGCGAATATAGGTGAAATAGGAACCTGTTTGTGGCTTTTATTTGTTGGAGCGAAAGAGGGAACTAATAAGGATGATAAAAAAATGATCGAATAATGGAGTTAAGGAAATTAAAATTAAAAAGACAACGAACGGATAACAAGGTATTGTCAGAAGCGGGACTGAACGGCTTCTATTGGACATCTTTACAAGGTTCAACAGTTCTTTTTTTTAATTGCCCGTTTTTTGTCGTAATAGTCTTTTATTGGATATTTTTACGAGGTTCAACTTTGGTTCTTCATGAACTTTTGTGCTAAAAATGCTCGATTTAGGTAATACCAAAAACTTTAGCCGTCATTGTAAAAGGGCATTCAGAAACAGAAACAACATAAACTTGACAAACGGAATAAAAAATGAAAGACAAAAGCAATTCAAATAAAGTTATTATGGCTCGAACTATTGGGTCTTTTTTTCTATTGGCATTTTTAGCCTATGGTTTCGGTCGATATTTATTCGAAAATACAAGCAACTCAGAAAAATATTTAGGTGCATTACTAATCATTGCAAACTCAGTAATGGTTCTCTTTATTGGAATTTTATTTAGAAAAACATTGAACCGTTATAATTCATTAGTTGGCAATATTTACCTTTACACGAGAGTATTTGAAGCGTTAGCCCTATCAAGCTTAGTTTTAACTTTATTCTTAAAAGGAAACATTTCAGACGACTTTGGATATTTTCTAGCAATGTTGGTTTTAGGACTTGGTAGTATTCCGATGTGTTTGACATTGCAAAAACACAAAATCGCACCATCGTGGTTAGCAATTTGGGGAGCTGTAGGATATGCTATTTTTTCCTTCGGCTTTTTAATGGAGTTATTTGGAAAGCAATGGAGTATGTATCTTCTTGGGCTCACTGCACTTTGGGAAATAACTTTTGCTATTTGGTTAATCATCTATGGCCAACAAAGTGTAAAAACAACGACCCGTTAACAAAAGTATTGGCAAAATGGCGGATTCATTGCAAAATTGAACATTTGGTTTTCACATAAAAAAAAGTGCTAAAGATAAAGCAAGTGATTAAAAGTCCACCACTTCGCCAAGCTGCGAAACATTGTGCATCATTTAATAAAACAGCATCAAAATACAATAAACTCAATAACAATATGAAACAGCTCCTCTTACTATTAGTGTTTTTTTTCACCTATGCCACTGCATTTGGACAGAAAAGCCCTTATGAAAAATTAAATTCTGAAATTCAACCACAAGATTTAAAAAGTGATATTGATATTTGGTTAGACTGGATACACTCAACTCATCCTGACTTATCATACACAGTAAAAGATATTGACAAGTTTTACAAGAGTGTTTCACAAATTAAGGACAGCATTAATTCACCTCTAACAGTGTTGGAATTTTGGAAACGAATTTCACCCCTCAACAATCAATTATCAGACGGACATTTAATTGTTGGGCATATAAATGCCCCTATTGTTAAAGATTATATTTCAAAGGGTGGAACATTCTTTCCTTTTGAAGTTTTATTCAATAAAGACAAACTTCTAATCTACTCAAACCTTGATGGCAAAGATTCTGAATACAAAGGTCATATAATCACTAAAATAAATAACATACCTATTGCTACAATAATTGCTCCTATGCTTTTGAGAATTAATGGTGATTCTGATGTACAACGGAAGGTTTTGTTACAAAGAAAATTTGCATTGTTTTATATGCTACTGTTTGGAGAGTGTAAAGAATTTAGCATTAGTCTTAAAAATGGGAATCAAGAAAAAACTATTTCGATAAAGGGTTTATCCGAACTCCCAAAGTTGTTTCGACAAGTAACTTTTGACGATAATTTCAAATTCAAAATTTTAGACACCCAAAATGCAATTCTAACTATCAATGAATTTGGATGGGACGATAAAAAAGCATATTATGATTTTATGGACTCAACTTTTATGAGTTTAAAACAAAATAACATTAAGCATTTGATTATTGATATTAGAGAAAATGGCGGAGGCGATGATGAATTTTGGATGAAAGGTATTTTGAAATACATTGCCGACAAACCTTACAGATGGGGTTCTACATATAGAAAGAAGATTATTGCGAAATACAGAGATGCGGGGGAAGTAATTGGTTCTACCATAACTGGTAAAATTGACACACTAATTCCTGTTGAAATTAACAGTAAATATAAATTTGATGGCAAAGTTTCAATATTAATTGGTCCATATACGTATTCATCAGCGATATTATTTGTAAATACAGTTCAAGATTACAAATTTGGGAAATTAATTGGTGAGCCAACAGGCGGAAAAAGTGGACAGACCGGAGCAATTCAAATTTCCAAAATGCCAAACTCAGGACTGACAATGATTACACCCCGATTTTATTTAGAAAGACCAAAAGGAGGCGAACATAAAGAACCCGTAAATCCCGACATAAAAATGGAATATGATAAATTAAACCCTGACGAGTTGATAAATGAACTATTGCAGAGAAAATAAACAAACGCACAGTCGAGTAGGTAAAGTGGAGTTTCACCCCTAAACCTCTCACAGAACCGTAGGTGAACCTCTCGATTCATAAGTCTATTGTTTTACAGTCGATAAAGTCTAAATAAATTTAGACCAGTTTGTACCCCAATTCCCAATGATAGAAAAGGTTTGGATATAACTTCATAATAAACCTAAGCCATTTTACAGCTTTGATTTTGCTCCCTTTGAAGCTTTTATACTTGTTCAATATCCATCTGATCATACGATTATGTAGGTAATAGAAAATAGGTTGCAGACTCTTACGACTTATCTTTCCGTAATACTGTACCCAACCACGAATCTTTGGGTTTAGCAGATTTGCCAAATCCTGTATCCCACGTTGGGTTTTGTTGTGGAAAGCAAGTTTACGGAGTTCTCCCGTAATTCGAACTTTGGATTTTCTGC
>JBGSQM010000096.1:0-7484 GCA_041738035.1 Cellulophaga sp. | reverse complement strand
TCATACAAATGAATTTTTGCTTCAATTTCTTGTTTTGATGAGGTATAATCTTCATCGTTTGTATAGCCTAAAGCCGTAAATTGTTCTATGATTAATGGGTGATTTACATCGACATGTAATATGCGCATAATTTTTTAAATTTTTGGATACTGATTTTTAGTCCTTTCGTGAGTTACATTTCCTGTATGGTTAGTGTTTAATTTTTCAAAAAGAAGCACTTCTACTATTTCGTTATTTTTGGTTAATGGGCAATGTTCTACACCTTTAGGCACCACAATAATTTCGCCTTGCTTTACTACTTGGGTTTTGTCTCTGAACTGCATGTATAAGGTTCCTTTGAGCACTTGAAAAAGCTCATCTTCCTGCTCGTGTGCATGCCAAACAAACTCGCCTTGTAATTTTGCTAGTATCACCTGCATATCATCCACAATAGCTATTTGGCGTGGGTGCCAAGTATCTTTGAATAAAGCGTGTTTTTCTTTTAAGTTGATGGGTTTCATAGTGGTAATTATGTTATTGGGTTCTGGGTTCTGGGGTTTTGGCTTTTGGCTTTTGAGTTTTTACTATTGGCTATTGGCTTTCTTCTCTTCTCTCTTCTCTCTTCTCTTTTCTCTTCTCTCTATTCTTTTTACTTCTTTCTCAATTCAAACAAATCTTTTCTGCGGTCTCTTAGATTCTTAACGCTACCAAATTGGTTGAGTTCTCGTAGCAAATCTATGTCCACATCTGCAATTAAAATCATTTCGGTATTGGGTGTTGCTTCGGCTTTAATACCGTTAGCAGGAAAAGAAAAATCACAAGGCGTAAACACCATCGATTGCGCGTACTGGATGTCCATATTATTCACACGCGGTAAATTCCCCACACTACCGGCAATAGCCACATAACATTCATTTTCTATAGCTCTAGCTTGGGCACAATGACGCACGCGGGAATAACCATTTTGGGTATCGGTTAAAAAGGGGACAAATAAAATATCCATGCCATCATCGGCTAATAATCTGCTTAATTCAGGGAACTCCGTATCATAACAAATTAAGATGCCAATTTTACCACAATCAGTATCAAAAGTTTTAAATGATGATCCGCCTTGCATACCCCAAACTCTGGCTTCATCGGGCGTGACATGCAATTTTTCGTAACGTTCTTTAGTACCATCTCTTTTACACAAATACCCCACATTATAGAGTAAATCGTTTTTAATTTCAGGCATGCTTCCCGTAATAATATTGATGTTATAGCTGATGGCCAATTCTGAAAATTTCTGGACGATACCTTCGGTATGTTTTGCCAATTCTCGAATAGCATCCGATTCTTTTAAATGGTTATTCTCCGCCATTAAGGGCGCATTGAAAAACTCTGGAAACAAGGCAAAATCTGATCGATAACCAGAAACCGAGTCTATAAAAAACTCTGCTTGTTGCATCAAATCATCTAAATTCTTATAACTCCGCATCTGCCATTGAATTAAGCCTAAACGAATTACTTTTTTTTTCGTAGCTGCTTTTGTATTTGTTTTTTGATAATAGATATTGTCCCATTCTAACAACACTGCATACTCGTTTGATGCTGCATCACCTTCTAAATAACCTTTCATTATTTTAGAGGGATGAAAGTCGTTTGAAATTTGAAAATTGAGCACTGGATCGTGAATTTCTTTTCGTTTTACGCTTTCGATGTATTCTTTGGGGGACATTTTTTCGGCGTATTTGTGGTAATTGGGGATTCTACCGCCAAAGATAATTCCTCTTAGGTTTTCTCTTTCACAAAGCTCTTTTCGATAATCGTACAAACGCCTTCCCAAACGCAAACCTCTGAATTCTGATTTAATAAAAACTTCAATACCGTACAGCACATCGCCATCTTTTTTTAAGGTGCTAAAGGTATAGTCGCCAGTCACTTCTTTGTAAGTATGTGGCCTGTCGAATTGGGCATAATCCACCCGCAACGATAAAGCACAGCCTGCTAATTTTCCATTGACTTTTATGACTACTTGCCCTTGTGGAAATTCTGTAATTAATAATTGAATAAGTGCCTCTTTCCAATAGGAATTTGCCATATTCGGATAGGTTTCTATCATCGCCGATTTAAGGGCTTGATAGTCATCTATCGTTAAAAATTCTAATTCTATATTTTCTATGTTTTTTATCATATTTTTTGTTTGAAGATTTAGGTTTAAATTTTTTAAAAACCATTTAAATCACTTCATGAAATTAAATTTACTAGATATTAACATCTCTTATTTAACATATCGTTTGTGTCTTCGACAGGCTCAGACAGACATCGCAATTATTGTTAAGTTAAGCCTGTTTTAGCCTACCCAACCCTTGTTCTTTTTCACCAGTCCTGCGTTAAAAAATGATTCCGTAGCTACGGATATGAATTAATTTTTTGCCTTGACTTGGCAAAAAATTGCGGCGGCATAACCAACACAACAAACTTAACACAACACTAGTATTTGTCATTTTGTACGCTTGAACACAGTAAGAAATAGTATATTTTCTAAGCAGACAATTATGAAAAACATTATCAGTCTGAGACTGTCCAAGACATATCAACTATTTGATAGTTGCTATGTTTGAAATTCAAAACCCCAAAATAACTTTTGCAATCGAGAAATATATTAAAATTCCTAATACGTCATTGCTTGTGGTGATAAATGGCCCTGTGGCAATGGCAGGATCAATTCCCCTTTTATTTAAAAAAATTGGAATAAAAGTGCCAACAACAGCGGCGTTGATCACGACTGTAATCAAAGCTAAACCTACGGTTACTGATACTAAATATGAGGTTTTAAATCCAAAATGACTTATTAATATAAACACCAAAGCTAGTGCCAAACCGTTGACCAAACCTAATAACATTTCTTTTAACAAGCGACCTATAATAGTGCCTTTAATGGTGTCGTTTGCTAAACCTTGCACCACAATTGCGGACGATTGAACGCCTACATTACCTGCGGTTGCTTGCATGAGCGGAATAAATGCCAATAAAATAGGAAACTGAACAAAAGCACCTTGAAAACTTGTAATGATACTAGCAGCCCCAACACCACCAAACATTCCTATCAATAACCAAGGCAAACGTGCTTTGGTGAGTTCCCAGATACTATCATCTGCTTCAACATCTTGTGAAATACCCGCAGCTAATTGGTAATCTTTTTCCGCTACTTCGCGAATAACGTCAATAATATCATCAATGGTAATTCTACCTACTAATCGCCCAATTTCGTCGATAACGGGAATCGCCTCCAAATCGTATTTCGACATAATTTTAGCCACTTCTTCTGGTCTTTCATTCACGTTTACATAATCAACCTTAGGTATGTAAATGTCTTTAATATGTGTTTTTGTCGAGGTCGTCAATAAGTCTTTTAAAGACAAACGTCCTTTTAATTTATCCTCATCATCCACTACGTAAATGGAATGTACACGGGTTACATTTTCTGCCTGCGCGCGCATTTCTTTTACACAGGTAAGCACATCCCAGTTTTCATTAACTTTTACCAATTCCTTCGCCATTAAACCACCTGCAGAATTCTCGTCGTAACGCAAAAGATCAACAATATCTTTGGCGTGTTCACGATCTTCAATTTCTGAGATAACTTTCTGGACCATTTCTTTAGGAAGTTCGCCAATAATATCGGCAGCATCATCCGTATCTAATTCGTCAAGTTCTTCTGCAATCTCTTTAGCTGAAAGGTTTCCTAGAATTACTTCTCTTACATCTTCGTCTAATTCGGTAAGGATATCAGATGTTTTATCGCTATCTAAAAGTTTAAATAAATAAGTAGCATCTTCATCATTTAACTCATTAACAATTTCGGCAACATCGGCAAAGTGAATTTCACTTAAAAGCGCAGAAAGTTCCACATCGCTTCGATTGGCAATGAGGGTTTCAATGTTATCTAAAAGTTCTTCTGTTAATTTAAACGGTATCATCGGCAATGGTATTTGTCAAAGCAATAAAATCGGTCACCGATAATTGTTCTGGACGTTTGTCAAAGATACTATCTTCTTTGAGACTATCAGAAAGGTTGAAAGTTTTTAAACTGTTCCTGATGGTTTTTCTACGTTGGTTAAATGCTGTTTTTACCACTTTAAAAAGTAGCTTTTCATCGCAACCTATATTTTGATTTTCTTTTCGTGTTAACCGCAATACGCCCGATTCTACTTTTGGAGGTGGACTAAAAACAGTCGGCGGCACGGTAAATAAATATTCAGCATCATAAGAAGCCTGCACTAAAACCGATAAAATACCATAGGTTTTGTTACCCTCTTTTTCACAAATTCGGGCGGCGACTTCTTTCTGAAACATACCTGTAAATTCTGGCACCAAGTGCTTTATTTCTAAAAGTTTGAAAACAATTTGGGTTGATATATTATAAGGAAAATTACCCGTAATGGCAAATTGTTCATCACCGAATAATGTAGTAACATCAAACTTTAAAAAATCGGCTTCGAGCACTTGGAATCTATTTTTGCGTCCAATAAATTCAGGATGTTCTAACAGAAAACTATGGTTTAGATACACAATAGATTCCGAATCTAAATCCATCGCCACCAAATCTATTGGTTCTTTTAAAAGATATTTGGTTAAAACGCCTGTGCCGGGACCAATTTCTATGACATTTTTATAGCCCTTTAAGGTTAACGTAGTTGCAATTTTTTGAGCAATGGCTTCATCTTTCAAAAAGTGCTGCCCTAAATGTTTTTTTGCTTTAACCGGACTCTGTTCTTTTGCCTTTTTAGCACTGTTAAAGGTTTTTTTGAATGTTTTTTTTGACATGGTAAAGCTTATTTCTGTTGGATATAACACCAAGCTTTTACGCCTGACTCAAGTATTTCTGCGGTTCTGCTATAATCGACACCTTCATACCGATCAGTTTTTAATAGTTCGATTTCTGAAATTTCAAAAACTAGACCTTCTATTTTATCTGCTATATTGCCCGTTTTGTAAATAATTGGGTATTGGTTGGCTATTTTTTCGTCAGAAAGTAAGTAGCCTTGCAATACATCTTTAAAACCTGTTAATTTTCTGCCGTAAAGTGCTGCTTGAACTTTTTCATCTTGTAGCGTTCCGTAGCTAAATAAATAGGTTTTAGTATTCACTTATCACTTCTAATTCTGTTCTAAACACCAACATTTTATCATCAAATAACTGCATACCATCTTGTCTTAGTCTTGGGGCATCTTCTTGATAATACTTTTGCAATATTTCTTTGGAGTTTACGCTGTATTGCACCGAATAGGTAAATCCGCCCATTTCTTCGACTACCATTACTCTGCACATTTTCGCTTGGGTAAATTTGCCTGTCGCCATCATCTCTGGAATATGCGTTTTTTGCATCCATGACAGCCATTGTTCATGCACCGATTCGTCAATATTTATGGTTACGTTGTAGATGTACATTTTTTAGGTCTAAAGTTTTAATGTAGAATGTCTAAAGTTAAAAAGGTATTGGTAAAAAAATTTTAACAAAGATAGTTTATTAAAAAGTTCAAGCACAAGTACAAGTATCAAGTTCAAACAGAAAAAAATATAAAGTATTAATACCAATTATGAATCCAAATAAGCCCAATAATTTGTTTCTATTGCGCCCAAATTTCAATAAAAAATAAAAACGTAGCTAATGCTATGCTTTGATTTTCTATTTCATCTGAACACAATATAATTCAAATTCTTTAGACCTATTTAAATTCATAATTGGTATAACTAGAAGTTTTAAATTTTAAAGTATCAAAAAATACGAAAAAGAATAATTCTGATTAAGTGATAAAAATTCGTATTTCCGTTTTTTTTCTCAAACCAAAACAGCGTTTTCAATTTTCAATTTATAATTTTCAACTATCCCATACCTATTCGATGGCATCACCTCGTAATCGCCTGAAATTTTTTCTGGCTTGCGGGAAATAGTAACTGTCTTGATAATTGTAGATGATTTTTTCGTAACTTTCTTTTGCTTTTTCAACATCGTTAAACTGATTTTCGTATAACTGAGCAATAGCAAAATAGGCATCATCGGCTAAAATGCCGTCAGCATAAAATTCTATTATTTTTTGATAATTAAATTTTGCAGCTTCAAAATCCTTTATTTTTTCTAATAATTCGCCTTGTTTTAAAAGGGCTTCGTCTTCAATTTTTTCGCCTTTGTGGTCTTTTAGAATATTTTCAAGGGTAGTTATCGCCTCTTTAGTTTTATTTTGATAGGCTAATAAATCGGCTTTCGCATAAATCTTTAATGCTGTTTGCGTGGAATCTTCCAAAGAATTGTCCGCAATGAGCAAACTTAGCTGCATGGCGTCGTTGGCAATAAGTTGCGAGGTAGAACTTCGCAGTACTTTAAGTTGTGTGAGCGCCCATTCAAAATCGCCCTTATAAAAACTAGTTTGTGCTACTTTAAAGCGGGCATCTTGCGCTAGCACATCATTCTTTAAATTTTGTTGAACTTGCGAAAAGTAAATCAAAGCTTGGTTAAACTTTTGGTCATACACTAAAATATCGCCCAATGCCATTTTTACATAAGCTTCGCCGTAATTATTTAGCGGTAATTCGAGTGACTTTTTCAATACCGAAATCGCTTTTTCGGGTTCATTTTTTTGAAAAGTTAAAAACTTAGCGTACCCTACCTGTAATTCTAAAGTCTGATTTTTATAGCCATAATCCGCCATCAAGGTTTCGAAAGTAGTGGTAACTTGGGCCATAGCGGCATCACTTTTATCTTGTAACTGAATGTCAATAAGGTTTAATTGGGCGTTTAAGGTTACAACATTATCACTACTTTTTTCTATAATAAACTCAAAAATTTCTTGAGCAATTTCGAAGGCATTATTTTCTAGGGCTAATTTCCCTAAATCTTCCATTCTGTTTAAATAACTGGACTCAGAGCGTTTGTAAATAGCTTTTTCTTGTGTAAAAGCACTATTAAACTGGTTTTGTCTTACAAAAAGCCAGCTCAAAAGTTCATTCCAAAGCATGTCTGGGTCTTTTTGAGCGTTTTGCAAGAGAATTTTTTTTAGGGTAGCGTTGTTTTCATTATCGGCTTCGGAGGTAATAAAATCATCGATATTGCGCAATACGTTAGACATTGAGGTGTTGCCATTACGCAGTAAATTTAAATAAGCCACATACATTTCTTGAATTTTACCCTGTTCGCCATAAATACGTGCTAAAGCAAAATTAAAATCTAGGCCTGGGTTCGCCTCCATACCTTTTAAAAAGGCTTTTTCAGCATAGTCTAACAGCGTATATTGCTGGAAACGCGCTCCAACGCCATAAGCAAAATTAGAATTTTCCACAATCGCGTTTAGTGCTTTTTCATACTGTAGTTTGGCTTCAACATCTTTATTTTGAAGGGTGAAGTTATGGCCTAATTCCACAAAATAAATAGGGTGAACGCGACTGCCATTGATAGTATTTAAAAGTATTTTCTCAGCCTCATCATAGCGTTCCAATTGTTGGTAGCAGGTGATGAGGTCTTCGGT
>JBGSQM010000076.1:0-3787 GCA_041738035.1 Cellulophaga sp. | reverse complement strand
GCATACACACAGGTATAGCCTTCAAACTCTAAAAAATCAAAAGTAAAAATAGAATAGTTGCCTTTATAATGTATTTCAGCCAAACTATCTGTATCCTCTAAATCGAACTCTTTAACATCAATATGCTGTAAAAAACTAAGTCCTTTTTCATTATAAATTTTAAAGACTGCTTCTTTTGCACCCCAAACAATAGTCAACTTTCTGATAATCGCCTCGGAATTGGCTAAGGTGCTATATTCTTCTATTTGGGTAAATTTATGCGCTATTTTTAAAATTTTATTGCGTTGTAATTCAATATCAATCCCCACTTCATCGGTATGTTGTGCCACAATAATAGCAGTAAATTCATTAGAATGTGTAATCGAAATTCGGTTTCCATCATTTAAATGAGGTTTTCCACTTTCATCATAAAATAAATCGTGGTCTGTATAACCTGCTTCGGCTAATAAATGACGAATGCTTAAAAATCCTCTACGATGTAGTTCAGATTTCATGCCTTGGAGCCGCGCTGCACAAACAGGCGTTAAGCTTACATCTTTTGAAAGTATGGCTTCCGACTCAGTTACTTTCCAGATATAAACTGAAATGCTAGGTGTTACCGTAATAGTTTTGTAAAGAGGCATGGCTTTAGTACCTTTGCTACCACTAAAAAATTAGTAGTAAAATTGCTATATAACGAAAGTAAAAATAAAAATGGATATGAGCACTAAAACTATTCCCTTTATACCCAATAAGGTAAAAGATATTTCACTAGCGGATTGGGGAAGAAAAGAAATAAATTTAGCCGAAGCAGAAATGCCAGGATTAATGGCATTAAGAGAAGAATACGGTTCTGAACAGCCTTTAAAAGGGGCCAGAATAGCTGGTTGTTTGCACATGACCATCCAAACTGCGGTTTTAATTGAAACCTTAGTAGCTTTGGGCGCCGAAGTTACTTGGAGTTCTTGCAATATATTTTCTACACAAGACCAAGCTGCTGCCGCAATTGCCGCTGCCGGAGTTTCCGTGTATGCTTGGAAAGGCATGAACGAACAAGAATTTGACTGGTGCATTGAGCAAACCTTATTCTTCGGAGAAGATCGCAAGCCCTTAAATATGATTTTAGATGATGGTGGCGATTTAACCAATATGGTTTTAGATAGATATCCTGAATTAGCTGGAGGAATAAAAGGACTTTCAGAAGAAACAACTACAGGAGTTCACAGACTTTACGAACGCATGAAAAAAGGCACTTTACCCATGCCCGCAATTAATGTGAACGATTCGGTTACCAAGTCTAAATTCGATAATAAATACGGTTGTCGTGAGAGTGCTGTTGATGCCATCCGAAGAGCTACAGACACTATGCTTGCAGGAAAAAGAGTAGTTGTTGCTGGTTATGGCGATGTTGGTAAAGGTACCGCAGCATCGTTTAAAGGAGCTGGTTCTATTGTTACCGTTACTGAAATTGATCCTATTTGTGCCCTACAAGCGGCTATGGATGGTTTTGAAGTAAAAAAACTAGAGAATGTTATTCAACATGCAGATATTATTATCACCACAACTGGGAATAAGGATATTATTCGTGCTGAACATTTTAAATCGATGAAAGACAAAGTGATTGTTTGTAATATTGGCCATTTTGACAATGAAATAGATATGGCCTGGATAAACAAAAACTACGGCCATACCAAAGATGAAATTAAACCTCAGGTAGATAAATATACCATTGACGGAAAAGATATTATTCTACTTGCCGAAGGTCGTTTGGTAAATTTAGGTTGCGCAACTGGGCATCCAAGTTTTGTGATGAGTAACTCGTTTACGAACCAAACACTGGCACAAATAGAACTTTGGAAAAATACCGATAAGTATAATAATGAGGTGTATATGCTTCCTAAACATCTAGATGAGAAAGTAGCTTTTTTACATTTAGCGCGTTTAGGTGTTGAGTTAACTGAATTGAGCAAAGACCAAGCAGAATATATTGGTGTTACTGTTCAAGGGCCTTTTAAACCAGAATATTACAGGTACTAGTGTTAGTGGTTAGGAATAAAATAAACAAATATAACTACATACCAGCGAGATTTAGACTTCATTGGAGTAACTAACATTATGAGCTAAAAAATAATGAACCCCGCTAAGAAGTGGGGTTTTTAATGTTATTTAAAACGATATGAAAATTTGACTTTATAAATCTATTGACTTATGCATTTAATCAATAATAATTATGCCATTTGAATTGAGACAATAAATGAATATCCGCCAAATCAAGTACTGCTCTGGTCTCCCCGAGGGAAGTAAGTGAAGTCCACTCCTCGGAGGGGATTTAGGGGTGGGTAATTCGTAAGGTCAAACCAGTTTGCCAGCTGGCAGGTTTCAAATTATCATTTAAGTGCCTAAGTCAATAAATCTATTAAACTCTTAATCTAATAAACCTATCAACTTTCAATTTTTTAACTCTTTTACATTTAACTTTGCTTAATGAATATACTTTTAACAGGAGCAACAGGGACTTTGGGTTCTCAAGTATTATTTTCACTACTAGAACAAGGTTTCGGTAACATCACAAAAATTTATCTACCAGTTCGGAAAAAAACCAAAGTAAGTCCAGAAAAGCGTATTCAAAATGTAATTTTAAGTGAATTTGCTCCAAAATTTATTAAAAACAATACCACGGCAATTTTTAACAAAATTATGGTGATAGACGCGGATAATTTCCTGAATCCGACTTCCTTTTTAGACAAAACTGCCAAAATAGATTATTTTATTCATGCGGCAGGTTTCGTTAATTTATCGACAGACCCCAAAGCCGAGAGCGAAATATTTAAAGAAAATTTACAGTTTACAAAAGATATTTTTTTTACTTTTCAGAACCATATTTCAAAATTCATTTACATAAGTACCGCCTTTGCTGCAGGCAATGTGGGCGGCATTATAAAAAATGATTTTAGTGATATAGCGCTCAATAATTATCGCAATCATTACGAAGCATCGAAACATGCCTCTGAAACCTTTTTATTAGCCGCGTGCAAAGAAAAGAATCTTCCTGTTCAAATTCTTCGCCCGAGTGTACTAGGGGGAAATATCTTAGAAAATCCCACTTACTTCATCTCGAAATACATGGTTTTTTACTTATTTGCCAAATTTTTTAACGGACTTAACAGTGATGACTCCGTCAGAATTACCACTAATGAAACTACTGGCCTCAATATTATCCCTACAGATTACGCTGCTCAGGTGATAGCTAAAGTAATAAGCACAGATATTCAACAATTAAACATTGTACATTCAAAAGAAACCAACATGATGAAAGGAATCACTCAAATTTTAACCGCAGTTGGCTTTGCGAATTTTAGTTTTACAGAAGACGTAATCAATTCAAAATCAGGTTTTTCGTCAAAATTAGAAGCCTTTTATTACGAAACTATCGGGGTGCATTTACACCCTTACATGACCTCAAAACCTCATGAATGGGACACCAAACTTTTGGAAAGCATTTTGCCTATACCCACCTATAACTTGGAAGATTATTTAGCGGAAACCGTAGCTTTTGCAGTGAAAAATAATTTTAGAAACCAGAAGTGGTAAATTTTAATAATGAATATTGAGTAGTTAGTACTGAGTTAAAACGGTCAACACTAATTAGGGAAGTTCAAAACAACTTTGGCTCAATACAAAAAGTTGTGGAGTAATTATAAATGACTGAACTTTGAATCTAAAAAGATTCTATGTTTTCAGATTCCTTATTAGCTATCTCGAAATTATTACTTCCAGAAGTTCTTGTTGACTTTTTTAATCTTACCAA
>JBGSQM010000063.1:0-23849 GCA_041738035.1 Cellulophaga sp. | reverse complement strand
AGGTAAATATGCCGATTTTTTTAAGTTCGACTGGAAAGCCGAGCGATGGAATTTAACGGTGGTTTTAGGCACCATTATTGGCGGATTTATAGCGGTCCAATTTTTGTCCAATGGCTCCACCATAAATCTGAACGAAAACACCATTACCGATTTAAATAATTTAGGTTTCAGTAATGTTGGTAAAACCATTTTACCACCAGAAATTTATAACTGGGATGCTGTTTTAAGTTTAAAAGGATTTGCCATTCTTATTATTGCTGGCTTTTTAGTGGGTTTTGGCACAAGGTATGCCGGTGGCTGTACTTCTGGCCATGCCATATCTGGCTTGAGTAATTTGCAACTACCTTCTTTAATTGCTGTTATTGGTTTTTTTATTGGTGGATTGGTGATGACCTTTTTTATTTTACCATTAATTTTTTAATCTATGAAATTTTTAAAATTTTTAGCGGTTGGTATTTTTTTTGGAATTATTTTGGTGAAATCTGGAGCCGTATCTTGGTACAGAATATACGAAATGTTTAAATTTCAATCCTTTCACATGTATGGCATCATTGGTTCGGCTGTTGCGATAGGTGTTATATTCTTTTTAGTCCAAAAAAAGTTGAACTTTAAAAGTATAACTGGAGAAGCTATAACCCCACCAATAAAAGAAAAAAACTACAAAGCTAACCTTATCGGAGGTACAATATTTGGATTAGGTTGGGCTTTAGCGGGTGCTTGCCCTGGCCCCATGTATATTTTACTAGGCACGGGGGTTTTTAGCATGCTAATTGTTATTGCTGCTGCATTATTAGGCACTTTTGTTTATGGACTTTTAAAAGACAAACTGCCGCATTGAGAAATAACTCTAATTTAATTGGCTATTGGTTTTTCTAAAATTTTAAATCCTCATTTTTATCCCATAAACCCCAGTAAGCCCCAACATCGCCCTCGTTCCCTACTTTCCAAGACTCATCAAAAGAAGAAAATAAAAGATTTCAATATTCTCTTTTGATGCCCATTCTTGGGTATTTATAAAATATTTTATAGCGTTCTCTTCCGATGAAAATGCGCCTTTTAGACTTCCACCTTGACTAGGCCAACCAGTTTCCGTAATGATGACTTTTTTACCTTGAGCGGCCCGTATAGCTTGCCCATACATTTGCTGCATGTGCCCTAAGGAACCATCTATGTGACAACCTTCCCAATAAGGGTAGCAATTGGCAAGAATAACATCACTAACCTCAACCAACTCAGGGTGACTAGTAAATTCATAATAAGCATCAACATAGCCAACAGAAACGGCTTTAGGGATAGCTGCTTTTACTCGTTTTATATATCCTAATAATTCATTTAATGACAAATCATTTCTGTACAATACTTCATTACCCACTGCCGCTATACTTACATAACCTTTATTCGCCAAAGTAATTAATGCTTCAATTTCCTTTTCATTATCTTCTTTATCAGGGCCTAACCAAGCACCCACCAAAGTTTTTATACCATATTTGTGAGCAACTCGCGGAATATGCTCATTTCCTTCAACACATGAAAAGGATCGAATCCATTTTGAAAACGGTTTTAAAATTTTAATGCGCCTTTCTACTTGAGCCTCTGTAATAATATCACCCGGTTTTTGACCGTCTTGGTACAAACTAAAACAAATACCATGCATTCCTTTGTTTAAAGTTGCTCTCCAAAGTTTTCTTAAATCTACTTTTTCCGAGTATTTACTATAATCAATACCAGAATGTTCTGTAAAATTTAAACCGCCGTAAGCATAATATTCCTCGTTCCTGTATGACATTTTATATGTATTTTGCTTGGTATATTAATATTTAAATTCATCGTTCGCATTCCATAATCCCCAAGAAGTCCCTGCCCATCCTTCCGAATGTATTTTCCACGATTCGTCAGACGATGAAAAATAGAATATATCTACCTGCTCATTCTTAGCCCATAACTGCGCTTTAATAAAATATTTCATTACATTTTCTTTTGAAGGTACAGCTTGAGCTATTGCATCACCTTTGCTGGGCCAACCCGTTTCGGTAATAATTACTTTTTTACCTTGAGCTGCCTTTTTTACTATGGCGTACATTTCTTGCAAATGAAATCCTGCATTATTAATGGCGACACCTTCCCAAAAAGGGTAGCAGTTGGCTAAAATAACATCGCACGCGGCACATAAATTTGGCCTATTAGCGAACTCATAATAAGTATCTACATACCCTACTGGAATTCCGTTTGCTTCTTTTTTAACTTGATTTAAATAGCCAATAATTGTTTCTTCTTTAAGTTCATCCCTGTACAATACCTCATTACCTACGGCGGCAACATCAACTAATTTATGCTGCAATAACTTTATTAATGATTGTATTTCTTTTTCATTCTCCATTAAATCATTGCCTATCCAAGCACCAACCATGGTCTTTAAACCCATTTCTTTGGCTAATTTTGGAATTTTTTCATGCCCTTTTGTGCACGAAAAAATTCTAATCCATTCCGTATGTGGTTCAAGCATTTTGAGTCTTGAACGTATTTGCTCGTCTGAAATATAATCTCCAGGCCCCTGACCACTTTTGTAAGCACTAAAACAAATACCAGAAATTCCTTGATTAAAAACTGCTAAAAATTCAGATTGAATTGCATCTTTCGTTGAAACTTTATCAAAATCTATTTTAGTGGTAAAAAAGTGCGGATACTTTAGTTTAAATTCGGCTTCTGACACATTTGCAATGCTAATATCCGAAAGCAATTTCATTTTAACATAACCAGAAGGTTTAGTAGCTTTTCGTCTTCTTAATTCATCACTTACACTTACCGCTTTTTCTTCTGTCAGATCGTAATCCCGCATAATATAAATTGCGGCCAATGTACCTAATATTGGCAGGCCTGAAAAAAATGCGCGCAACCCAATGATAGCCCCTTCTTGATCAGTAGAAGCAATACCTTCTTGAAAACCAATTATAGTTAAAATTACCCCACTTAGAGCACCAGCAATAGCAAAACCAAACTTTACCATCCACCAATAAATTGCACCAAAAATACCTTCTCTTCTTTTTCCTGTATTTAATTCGTCTAAATCTATAACATCTGAGGTCATTGACATCATCAGTGTGAACAAACTACCAATCCCAAAAGAAAAGAAAGGCAAAGCAAAGATGAACATGTATGGCTTTCCTGGAATCAATAAAAACCATAACAGTACATAACCAATTATAGAAATACCTTGAGACCAAATAAATGCCCTTTTCTTCCCTAACTTACGTGACATCGAAGTGACTATCGGAATAACTAAAAAAGTGGTTGATAAAGCTCCTAAACAACCAAAAAGCGAGGGCCAGTATCCTGCATTGGCCTCCGCTGCATTGCCATTAAACAATTGATATACAATCACAAAAAAAGTAAATGTAGCTACGGTATTGAACGCATTAAAAATCAAAAATGTTGATATGCATAACTTTCGAAAAGGTTTAATTTTTAACGCTTCTTTAAACCCTAATATAATTTCATTAAAACTGCCCTTTATCTTATTTAGAGATAAAACAGAATAGTCTTCATTTAAAGTAGATTTACTTTTGATAAATATCGCAGGGATCATGGCAATAAACATCAAAATGACACCTACCCATATGGCTAGTGTTCTGGTAGCTTGCTCAGCTGTTTCAAACCATCCATCTTCTCCATTTATATACATAATAACCCAAAACCACGGTGCAATTACCCATGCCCATTGCCCTATCCATTGTGCTACTGCCATTATACTTGTGCGTTCATGAAAATCATCACTCATTTCATAACCCATCGCAACATAAGGAACTGAAAAAATAGTTAATCCTAAATAAAAAATGAAAGACCAAAACATAAAATAGGCAAAATTATAATCAATTGTGCTCTCTACATATAGCTGCCACATAATCGAAAAAGAGATACCCATAACTATGGCTCCAATAAAAACATATTGACGTCTTCTGCCCCATTTAGATTTCGTATTATCTGAAATAAATCCCATGATTGGATCTGTAAAAGCATCAAATATTCTAGGAAAAAAATAGATTATGCCCCACATCCAGCCAGGAAATCCTAAATTTTGAACCAATACAACCATGAATATTCCTAAAACAGCAGGAAACATTTGATTGGCAAGCATCCCTAAACCAAAAGCCACTTTTTGACCCATTGGCACTTTACTTTTTGCGATTATACCTTGATTTGACATAGTTGTTTGGTTTATTTGTGATTAACTACTTAATTATTCTGAATAATAATGCTTTGTATGGCTTGAGCCGAAATGTTTATGCCAATGTTTTTTCTGTTTAAGGATAAATTTATTGTTTTAGCTTTATTTTTTTCATTGAAGACTACCACCGCTATGCTTCCATTTGGATTTTTAACTGCAGTAACTTTTAACTCCCCATCTGGATTATTAAAACCTATTCTTACAGCACCAGGTCGTATATATTTACTAAAATGCGATAAGGTGTAATATAGGGGCGTAAAATAAACCTCATCTTTATCTGGGTCAACAATAACAGGAGCAATACACCAGTTTTTAGACCAATTTGGACCACCTTGAGTATCTAAAACCATATTCCAGTCTATCCAGCCATCTACCCAATTATTTAGGCAACCTATAATATCATTGGCATAGCGCATTACAGGAGCATATTTTGGGTGTAAGTATTTTTGATCTTCCGGCGCCCAATCCCAACCCCAATCTGTGGCTTCTTTTTCCCAATACCAGTTATCGTCTTGCCATTTAGGAATTTCAGAATCAACACAGGCTTCTGTTTGGATAAGGTATTTATTAGGTGCTTTGTTGTGGGTAAATTGTAATGATTCTGGAAAATAATCGTAGGTACTAGCATACCAATGTATGGCCATACCGTCATAATATCTAGAAGAGGCTTCATCTTTATACATGATACTAGCCCACTTTTCTAGTTCTTCACCTCTATTTTGGTCGAATCCTAAAATTTTCATATCATGGCCTTCTTTTTCAAGTTTTGGTCCTAAATAATGCTGCACAAAATGGGTCATTTCTTCTGGCGAGTAGTGCATACTCTCCCAATTATTACCATTTCCGAGTGGTTCATTTGCAACAGTTAATCCCCAAATAGGAATGCCTTCTTTTTTATAAGCATCTATATACTTAGCGAAATATAAAGCCCATGTACCGTAATATTCTGGTAACAACTTTCCACCCACCCAATCTTTATTATCTTTCATCCATGGCGGTGCAGTCCAAGGAGACGCAATAATTTTAATTCCATTTTTAGAGAGTGTCATAGCATCTTTTATCATCGGGATGATATGCTTCCTGTCTTTTTCAATAGAAAAGTTGTTTAATGCTATATCGCCCGCAATAGGAGCGTAAGAATAATTAGAAAGTGAGAAGTCACAAGAATTAATAGGTGTTCTAGTTAGGGAATATTTTGCCCCACTTTCACCAAAATAAGCTTCTAATACTAAATCTCTGTTCGCTTGGCTGAGTTTATTTAATAAGTAGGCCGAAGACTCTGTGAAAGAACCTCCAAAGCCTATTATAGTTTGAAATTTTTTATCTGGAAATAATTCTATTTTCAGAGCATCTCTTGGAGCTTCAACAGTCGCTATGCTTGCGAGTTTATTTCCACTTTTGGAAGTTTCCAGTACGATGATTTCTAGGGTTTGTTCTTGAACAGTACAACTCATAACACAACAAGCTAAAAAAATAAATATCTATATAATCTTAATTTGATAATTCTCGACGTTAATTTTCGCCCTTATTCAACTCTAAATATTTTGTTTTAAGCACATTAAAAACTTGCTTTTTATTTCGATTTATATCTACAATTCCCCAGTATTCTTCATTTGCAGTACCATCATAAGGAACGCCGCTACTTTCTGGAGCCCAACCTCCAACATTTTGTGTAAAATTATCGCCAGCCTTCCACCAACCATCTGTAAATGAGAACAAAGTAACTCCCAAACCAATAGCTTGATGTTCAAATACCGCATTTAAAATGTTTGTGGTAGCATCTGCTTGCGCCTTTTCATTTACCCCCTTGTCGTAACCTTCCTTTGCTATGGTCATATAACTGTCAGCTCCTGATTCGGATAAATACATGGGCTTATCGCTAATTGCTGCCCATTCTGAATAAACTGCTGCTGGCCTATCCCAGCGATAAACATTTAATCCCCATATTTTTATATTTGGACTCATTGCAATCGCCAAAGAATCTGGCAACTCGCCATGCGCTGTGGCAACAGGGTGACTAAAATCGTTTCTTTCAATTAAGGCAGCGGCATTGTTCATGGCCACGTACCAGTTTTTTATATCCCCCTCAAACCATTCGGGATGATAGTTATATTCATTGCCTAGCTCCCAAAATAAAATAGCTTTATGGGTTTTAAATTTATTTACGTAATCGATAAAAGTTCCAGATAGTATATCGTTTTTTCCACCCTGATTGTACCCAAAACCAATAATTACTTTCATTCCTGAATTGTAAATTTCATCTAAAACCGCAACTTCTTGAATAGGCTCATAAACCCTAATGGTATTGATCCCTGCTTCTACCATTAATGCCAAATCCTGCGTTAGGTTTCTAAAGTCTCTTTTATTATCTGAACCTAAAGGAACAGGGTGATAGCATATTCCTTTAATTACATATTTTGTATTGTCTAAATAAATATGCCTACCCTCTATTGTTACATCAAATTGCGAGGTTGTTTTACAAGAAAAAATCATTGTGGCAATTAAAAATAATGTCATGTAATTTTTCATTCTTATTTTGTTTTTGGGACTAAAACTTGCTTTAATAATTCTTCTTTATTTCCACCGTAAGTTTTTGCAATTGCATATCCACCTCTGGTTAGACCTTTAAAAACTCCCTGATTTACCAAATGCCATAGTGCATATTTTGCTTGCCCATTGGCATCAAATAATCCAAAATGATTCTCCGAACCTCCTGGATTGTTGGCATCTTTCCAAGGTTCATCAAATGCTTCAAAATAAAAGCATGAGATACCTGCCTCGTTAGTCCATTCTCTCATCAATTGATAATAAAGCCCTTCTTTAAATTCATCTGTAGCTTTTGAACCTGATGCACCGTATAGTTCGTTTGAA
Source organism: Cellulophaga sp. (assembly GCA_041738035.1). Classification (GTDB taxonomy): domain Bacteria; phylum Bacteroidota; class Bacteroidia; order Flavobacteriales; family Flavobacteriaceae; genus Cellulophaga. The sequence goes on along the minus strand of JBGSQM010000063.1, from coordinate 16,756 downwards.
GCACTCGCCCAACCAGTTTCACCTATATGAATTTCCTTTTCTACACCTAAACTTTTCACATAATTTTGCACGCTATTGTACTGTGTTTTGGCGTAGTTTTTTGCTCTAACCATCGCTGCGCCAATTTTCTCTTCTTTAGATAAAGCACTTTCAAAATCTAAAACACCCCAAAATATTGGATTGTAATGCGTATCGTGCATGGGGTAAGTGTGTACCGAAATGTAATCCACAGCTTTTATTAAATTTTCTAAGCTTTCCACGTGATATTCAGTTCCGCCGCCGCCCCAGGATGCGAAATTATCGGAACTCGTTACCCATAAATCTTTAGGAAGTTTACCTACTCCTTTTAAATCTTGTAAATGATTTACCCACTTTAAAATAACCTCTGGTTGCACAAAATAACTTGTTGCCCATTTTACCATAGCTTCGTTGCCTACTGCAATAATTTTAACTATATCAGGATATTTATTGGCTAATGCTGCGGCTCGTTCAATTTCTCCAGCGTTTTGTTCACTTTCTACGTTATGGTTTGGGACTTTGTTTGTCCATGCATTTTGGCAATCAATCCAAGCACCAAGCATCACAAACATTTCAAAGTTAGTATCTTCTTTTTTGAGTTCACTTATTGCTTTTACAACATTACCTGCATGCGGCAACTGCACGTTATAAGTTCTTAAAACTTTAATGCCCATGGCATTAAGAATTTTAAGATCCTCTTTTAAATCGTCAATAGTAGGTTGTAGGTCTCTAGACTTTCCTCTGTATCCGCCGTAAGAGATTGCCAGGTAGTCTGGGTTTCCTAAAATATGTTCTGCACTAATATCTTGTTTTTGTTTTTCTTGAATTGAAGCCATTTCAGTTTTCACCTTAGTTTTACATGAAAAAACAAGCATCATTAAAAATAAATAACAGGCTGTTTTCATAGTAGTTTTTATTTAATTAAAAATATTTTTAGTTAAGAAAACAGCTATTTGTTTCACTTTTCCTGATCTGCTGAAGATTTCAGAAGATGTTTCTTGATCCAAAACTAAACTGTCAAAACTTTTAGTTTTCTTATTTTTATAAGTTACTAATATGCCATTTTTATCAAATAAATTATAAATTATTGGTACCTTACAATAGGTAAAAGCAAGTGTATTTTTAGCTAATGAAATTTGTTTTTCATTTCCGTCAACATCTATATAATTAAAGATTTTCTCGAGGTTTAAAAATTCCACTTTCCTTAACAAACATGGATTATAAACTATTCTACCGTTTGCTACAAAAACTCCTAATTCCCAAATTCTAGAAAGAATATCTTCTTTTACTTGCCCTGTCATTCCAGGTTGTTGTGCTCCTTTACCTAACGGCGTATGTGAGTATGGATCCGTGGGAAAAGCACCATAAAGCGATGGCGATTTATGTACGCCAATACCTTCATTTATTTCGTAGTAATGCTCTAGCAATCGCCCAATAACTTCGGTACTTTCGTCTTCTCCGATGGCCTTTAAACAAGTTTCCTGAACTGCTAATTGCAATTTAGAAACCATGTGCCAATAAATAGAACCTAAACCTTCGTAGCCAAAAAAAGTTCCTGAACGCCCTGTAAAGGCTTTGTGATTGAAAACTTTTTCAAAGGTTTCAAGTAGTAACCTTTTATCTTTTTTTACTAAATCCGAATACGCGCTGTCTTCTAGTTTTATTAATTCGGTTTCAAGATAATTGACATTATTAAAATTACCGTTAAAATGGTGGTCACCTCTGCTATCCTTTTTTACTATTTGTGTATTGCCATCTACCATTAATTTTTGCAATAATTGTGACTTCATTATATCCTCAACAGGAATTACATTTTTGGCCAGAAATTGTGGTAATTCTTTATTTGGATATAATAAATAACTGTATTGGTCATCTCTAAAGAGTTTACTAGCCTTTAAAGCGTCTAGCAATTCTAAACTTTCTGCCGACGAAATATAACCTGAACTTAAGACCGCTACTTGCCCTTCAAGCATTTCGTCTAAATATGAAATAGTTACCTCATTTTTTTTAATTACGGTCATTAAATTATACGCATGGTACAAATTATCTTCTCGTTTATTAGCCCTTATGGTATGTTCAAAATATGCCGAAGTTAGACTTACAAATTGCCTAATGCGCTTTAAAGCAATTGGTTTTTTATTTCCTGAAAAAGATTGAGTATAAATAGTTGTTCTATATAAACTACCTGCACTTCCCAGTGCATCTAAAATAGTTTTTTTATCCAGATTTGAAATAGGGTCTGAAAGTAGCTCTTTATTTTTGTAAAGGACTTTAAAAATTGTATTAAAAAAATGTAATAATTCCTCGGATATTAGTGTTTCCGAAAGCTTAGAATTTTCAATTATAGAATTAAAAAAGTTTAAAAAGCGTTTAAGGTAATAAAGCGTTACCATAGAAACCCCATTCCCCACCAAGGCATTATTAGCATCATTCCACTCTGGGCGCTGGGTATTTAACCAAATACCTGCTTCTGGAATAAAATTAGATATTTTAGCTAAAAGTGTAGCTAGTATTTTTTCAATGAAGTTGACACTGTAAATAGTTGCACTCTGATCTGTAAGCAAAGCACCATCAGCACCTAATTTTAGCCTTTTTTTGGTTATCATTTCATTTAATTTATAATCAAAATCAATGGTATCCTTTGGATTTTTTAAGATAGCTTCATAGCACTTTATTTTATATGGGACATTGGCATAAACAAATACATCTTGATCAAAATAACTATTTAATTTACCAGGATTATGATTTTCTATAAACTCTAGAAATTTCAACAAATATATAATTTGGTGATCACCCCAATACCCAATATAAGACCATGGATCATGCTCTTCAATAATTTCCCAATCAAACCCATCCTTTGTTACACGATATGGATTGTACCCGTCAAAGGTTGAGGCATTTAAAAACTTATGAATAATACTCTCAATAAAATAAGGATAAGCATAAGACAAAGCTTCCCAATTTTGAAAAATATCACGCCAGTTGCCCTGATAATCTAAAATTTCAGAACCATCTATTTCGCTTAAAGTGTTAATAGAAAACTTATTCCACGGCCTGCTGGGATCACCATGCCTTCTACTAAATTTCAGGGGTAGGTATTCTAGGCAAAGTCTTTTAAAATGCACATTTTCACTTTTATCACTAAGTGTCTTTAATTCTAAAAGCGAAAATTCATCTTTTAACTCTTTCAAAAATTGTTTAGAATTTTCAAAAACTTCTTTGTTAGCTTTAGATAAATAATTTGTAAAATCTTTTTTTGGGATTTGATAGTTATGATGAAAAACTCCACCACGCATAATGTTAAACAATGTGTTGGCAAAATGACGTGTATCTTTTAAACTGTCTGCGGTAGTTTGTAATCCGTCAGAAGAAGCTGCTAAATCAATAAGTTTTTTTGTTCCCCTTGCTATATCTTGTTCAATTAAACTTTTTATTGAATTTTGAGTTTTAATAACATCGCAAATATTAACAATGGCAGACTGATCTTGATTAACATTGGCAATTAGCATCCATTCTTTTTGTGTTTCTGCCTCCAAAATAAGGTTGGCATGAACAAAATAAGCCCCTTTTTCTGCTTTCACATCAAGTTCCTCCTGAATTGTATGGTGCTTTCTGAAATTTTTAAGCTGTAAAGATGACAAAAGATATTTTGGATTATCCAAACCTATTGACCAAACTATATTTGCTTTAAGTGCCTCACTAGGTTCCGGTTTATCTACGATAATTGCGCTTAGCGCAAAAATACCTAAGCCAGTTTGTTTTTCTAGTTCACTTCTTTTATAAGCATCAATAAGATTACTTGAAGAATTTTGGAAGTCGGAACTAACTCCATAGGGCATGATGTTTTGAAGACCGTCTAAAAGAGAAATTTCAATGGATGATTTGGTAGTATTTATTAAAGTTGATTTTTTTACAAAACCATAAATATTACTAGAATTCCACTGGTATCTGAAGGTTAGTCCTAAATCATGATTGATTTCTTCAAAAATAACTTTATTCCCATGTGTATTTTTATATAAATTATTAGAAACATTATAGTAACCATTAAAGCGTTCTGAAAAAGGTTCCCATATTTTAATGCCACTTTCAGTGCGCACTAAAAAAATAGATTTACTGCCTGTTATTTCGTTTGACTCGGTGATTTTATCATCAGTATAATAGGGAAATAGAGCATTATCGCTATTTTTTCTTCCTGCACTTAAACCTCCATTACTCGAAATAAACATCCAATGATTAGAATCGCTAACAATACTCATAAAAAAAGGACGCATAGCATCATTATTTTCGATTTTGTAAAAGCACTCATTTTCTATTTGAACCAGCCCACCGTGAACATACTTTTGCTCAATGTTGGTTTTTGAATTGCTTTTGAATAATTGATTACTTTTCATTACTTAGATTCTGAAATTTTAGCTTAACGCTAATTGGCGAGTAAAAAATAACTTTAAACTAACTATTTTTTTATTTATTCCTATGAAACTGACCTAAATAGGCGACTTTAACTTTAAAATATCTTTGTATTATAATTCCGCCATTTTAAAAAATACATTATTGTTATTGGTTGATAAGAAAATAAGGAGCAATCAAGACAAAATATCCTGATTACTCCTTTAATTAAAACAACTCAATTATTGATAAACTCTTACATAATCTACTTCCATTGTGGACTGTGAAAAACTTGGACTGATTGCACCACCTAAAACACCACCCATAGCTATATTCATAATCAGAAATTGGTCTGCGTTAAATGGCCAATTTTGAAGATTTTTTGTGGTAGGATTATAGGTATAATAGATTACATTATCTACCAAAAAAGAAATTTGATTAGGAGACCAATTCATAGAATACACACGGAACTCTGTGGTTACATTATCAATATTCACCGAAGCTTTGTTTACCGTATTTCCAAAACTTGAAGGGGTATGTATGGCAGCCATAATTACATTTGGATTGTTTCCAACATGCTCCATAATATCTAACTCCCCACAAACCGGCCAGCCAACAGTACTAAAATTAGAACCTAATGTCCATAAAGCAGGCCAAGTGCCACCACCTGAGGGTAATTTAGCGCGAATATCTACTCTACCATAAGTAAAATCAAATAAACCCTGAGATTTTAAACGTGCCGAAGTATAACTGCTACCACTAAAACTTTCTGCCTTTACGGTAATTTTCAGCATTCCGTCTTGAACAATAGCGTTATCCGAACGATTGGTGTAATGCTGAGATTCACCATTGCCCCAGCCTCCGGCACCTAAATCATAAGTCCAATTTGCGGGGTTAGGGGCACCATTTGTATTAAATTCGTCAGCCCAAATTAAATTATTATAAGTTACATCAACCGTAGGTGCCACCGAATTTTGAACAGGTTTTTGATTGGTGAAAATATGATACCAAGCCAAAGCTGCATTATTACCCATTACCCCCCTAACTACCATACGATTAGCGGTAATTGATAGTATTTCATAAGAACTTGTGCCAATATAGTAGCCCATAAAACCTTCATTGGTAAAGTTGAGTACTGTACCTCTTGTTTGTTGTGGTACATTATTCGCCGCTACGAAAGATTCAGAAGGGGCTAGGGTTACTGTTTTTATGCCGGCAGTATTAAAATCATAACAAAAATCGAACCCAGCAGTTCCACCTACCACACTTTGGTATGAACCGTGAAAGTAAGTTCTTCCACCGTTTTTAAGTTCATAATTTAAAGATTCTCCGTTTAAACTAAACACCAGTTCATCTTCATATAAACAATCAGCTTCACCCGGAATATTTTTTTCAAAAGGCGTCGCTTGATAAAAATTAGCAAAATAATTTTTAGTAGCATCTGCATCATTTTGACCAACGCCCAAATGCCCTGGTTCTGAAGCAGACCAATACCACGATTTAGAACTTCCACCCGTTAAAAACTGAATGGCTTCTTCATCTGAAAAATCACTTTGAACCTCTACCAAAATTGTTTCGGAAGTACTAATACCTCCCATTCCGTAGGCTACAATAGTTACCGTATAAGTATTGAGACCCGTACGTGTAAAACGCTTGGTAGTAATACCTGTTGGCGACGACTCAGAAGTACCATCACTAAAAAAATATTTAAACGTAATAGCATTCGTTGCTCGCGAAGTAAAAACCACAATACCGCTTCCATCATCACTAATATTTGTTGAAATTTGTAGCTCAGACGGCGTTTGTATAGCGTTTAAGCTAGGCTCCTCTTCTTGGCAACTCACTGCCAAGAAGAATAAAAAAAGCATGGAAATTATAATTTTAAAAATATTCATGGTGCTATGTTTTAATTATGAAAATATACATTATCAATAAATACGGTATTAGATCCAGTGGGAGTTCCTACATAAATTAGTTGTGCAATATTAGCCCTTCTGGTTAGTCCCGTAAAATTTGCAAGTGGAATATCCAAACTCACCCATTGCCCTCTTGCAGGTGTAGCAATATCAATTTGATGTTCAACATCATCACCACCTCCGAAAACGCCGTTTGGTCCAAAATCTACCAACTTAATGCTAAAACTGCCAAAATCTGATGACCATACATCGGTATGAAAATGGGTCATTGAAGTTGCATTGATATTCGTTGTAGTAGTTTCAATACCAACAAAATCCAAGGCGCTATACCTTTTTGTATCGTTACCCGCTATGGTAATATCTTGTAAAGTGGCAGCCGACCAGTCCGTTCTCCAAGTATCAACCGGTACATTGGTATAAGCATTACTAAACATAGAAATTACGTTTGCAGCAGGTAAAGTGGGTGTTGGAGCGGCAACTGTAGGAGCTGTTGGTCCTGTTCCGCCAGAACCACCTGTTGAAGGACTTAAGGTGATATTGTCAAAATAAGATACAGTTTCCTGTGTTCTTGCATTAAAATCTGGGAAAACTACCAAGAATTTAATGTTCGTATTATTTGGATTACCAATAACACCTGCAAAATTAAAAGTTAACTCCTCCCATTGGTTAATTAAGGTATTTGCTACTTTAATTTCACCTGTAGAACCACCAATAGCATTGGCAAATTTAATTCCGACATCACTTATTACTGATTTCCAAACCATGATTTTCACCGTGCTATTAGCTGCACTTAATGTAAAAGGTGTTAGCAATGGCGTTTCGGTACCCGCGAAAGGTTGCCCGCCAACTCTTGCCGTAAATTTTGCCACAGTAGCCGAGGTATTTATTCCAGTAACCGACGGATTGGCAATAATTTCTAAAGCTGGATTATCAACATTTTCAAAAACATTCCACAAGGAAGCGGCACCACCAGTTGCAGATTCAAAATTTACCGGAAATACTGTCTCTCCCGTGCCCCCAGTAACAGGTGCATCTCTAAAAAAGTATAAATTATCTAAAAATATGGTACCTCCATTATTTGGTTGAACATCTAGTTTAAACTGAATAATATCATTCATTGATAAGCCTTGGCTGGTAAAATCAGATAGCGAAATTTCAATTCTATTCCATCTATTAGGCTGAACGTTTAAAGTAACACTTCTTTCGCCAGAACCTGCGCTAATCATAAAGAAAGGGATTTGGGTGTAATCGTTAGACCAAACGTCAATGTGAAATTTATCGTAGGTAGTCACATTAATAGCACCACCAAAGTCGATTCCTTGATAATTAACGTTAGCATACCTAATCACTTTATCTCCATTTAAATCTATTTCTTGATAAGTGGTAGTTTGTCCCCAATTTGGAAAGTAATTTATGCCTGTTGGATCTGCATAAACATCACTAAATATTGACAAAACGTTGGCTTGCGCTCTTGCGGGTACGGCAGGCCCAACAGTTGGTAGCGTTGCAGTACCTGTTGTTGAGGCTTTTGCAATATCATCTATATAAAAAGTACCAGCTGTATTACCAGGGCCGTCCACAAAAATAACCATAGTAGCATATTGTCCCGTCGGAACAAAAGCGGCGCCATTATCTGGAGCACCATTGATGAAACTTCTAACTGCACTAGTTGTAAAATTAAAGTTTACAACTTCCCAACCTGTTCCACCGTGGTTGGCAACCACTTCATTGTCGCGTGCCGCATTAAGCCCACCTTCAAACTTTAATAAAATTGGCACTGCAACATTAGACCAAAATTTCATAGTAATAGTTTTATTAGTACCGCTAAAATCAACTGGAGTACCTAAATTGAACGCACCACCTTCAAAAGCAGCTCCTGAGTTTGTAATTGCACCTACTTTTGATGCTACTGCATTAGCACCTGTTAAACTTGGATTGTCAACCACTCCAAAAGATGAGCCGTTAAATGTTACAAAAGCATAATTTACACTTATATTATCAAAAGTTATTGGCAACACAATAGGGTCGGCAGCACCGCTTATGGTTACCGTTTGTGTAATTTCAGTAGTTGCTGCCCCAGCGCCTCTTGCTACTACGCGCACTACATATTCTCCCGCCGCAGCGTATATATGTTTTGTAGATTCACCTGCCATAATTGTTTTAGGCACTTCATTTTCGACGTCTCCAAAAAACACATCATAAACCGTTACATTTGTTGCGCTTGGCGTAACTGTAATTTCAAAGGGATTAGTTGGCGTAACCACAACGGCAGCCGTTAGTGCTGTTGGAGCTCGAAAAGAAATGGTAACTATTCTACTTAACTCACTTGTTAAGCCCGTTAGACCAATAGCCACAATGCGCAAGGTAAATTCACCTTCTCTGTAAACATGCGTAACCGTCTCTCCTGGAGCTGTTACCTTAGGGGTTTCATTGTCCTTATCTCCAAAGAAAATTTCATAAGATGTAGCACCTACGGCGGTAGGTGTAACTTTAACCGTTCCTGTATCATCTTGCGATATATCAAAAATTGCTTTTACATTCGTTGGGGCAGAAACATCTTGCAATGCGTATGATGTTTCTTCTTCTTCACAAGAACCTAGCAATCCTATTGCCATAAAAAATACTAGTAATTTTTTTATATGTTTCATTTGTTTTGAGTTTAGTTTTTAATTGTATCCAGGGTTTTGACTCCAACGATTACCTGCTAATTCTATTTCGATGGAGGGTATGGGAAATACTTCATGCTTACCAGGTGTAAAGCCCGGAATTTCTTGAGCTGCTCTTCCGGTGCGCACCAGATCAAAAAATCGGTGACCTTCTCCTACTAATTCTAATTGACGTTCATTGGCAATAGCATCTGTTAAAGCTGCACCAGATACCATTATTTGGTTCTCTGTGCCGCCAAAAGCGCGATTTCTTACTCTATTTAAATATCCTTGAGCTTTTGAATCCTCACTTGAAGGCTTTCTATTATTTGCTTCTGCTGCCATTAATAAAACATCTGCAAAACGGATAGCTCTGTAATTGTTAGGATTGGTGAGATTGGCATCGCCAACATTTAAATCACCTTTTCTTGCGATATATTTTCTATTGTAATACCCCGTGTGCTCATAACCTTCAACAAAAGAAACTCCTGAATTTTGATTAGCCCAAGCAGTAATATCTAAAATAGCCACATCTTTTCTAACGTCACCTACCTCGAAAGCGTCAACTACTTTTTGTGTAGGTACGTTGAAACTAAATCCTGAATCGAAGAGCGGCCCAGTATAGTTTCTAATGCCGTTAAAACCCACGGCTACGTTTCCTTCACTGCATTGTAAGCACCCGAAACCAGCGCCTTCAACATCAATATATTGCACTTCAAAAACCGATTCTATATTGTTTTCGTTATCGTTTTCAAACATGGTACTATAATCCGTAATTAAATCATACGGTCCGTTGGCAATTAAGTCATCTAGAACCACTGCAGCTTCTGCAAATTTATTTTGGAACAAATACGCTTTTCCTAATAATGCTTGCGCTGCCCCTTTAGTTATGCGCCCAGTTTCTGTTTGTACATAAGGTAGGTTTGCCGCTGCAAATTGTAAATCTATTTCTATTTGGGCGTAAACTTCTGCTTTAGGAGTGCGTTCAACCACGTCTTGATCCCCGAATAGCAACCGTTTATCGACTGCCAAGGGCACATCTCCAAACCATTTTACCAATTCAAAATAATAGTAAGCCCTTAAAAAAGTAGCTTGCGCTATAATGGCTTCTTTTCCTGTGAAATCTGTTTTGTCTTTAAATTCTAGAATGTAATTAGCTCTGTTAACCCCAGCAAACATCCAGCTCCAAATATTTCGGAGATCTTCATTTAGCGGTGTATGAATCATATCATCTACTTCCTGAATTCCAGGAACATCTGTTGCACTTTCGCCACCTGCTAAGGTATTATCAGATGCTATTTCGCCTAACATAACATTAAGGTAAGTAGATTGTAATAAATCATAAGCGCCAATTAAAGCGGCATTATAATCTGCTTCTGAATTAAAAAAGTCTTCTGAGTTTTCGTCAAACGCATCAACATTTATAAATTCATCACCACAAGAATTTGTAAAAAAGACTGTAATAAACAGTAGCAGTAAATTTTTTATTTTTATAGTTTTCTTTATCATCTCGTTAAAATTTTAAGTTTATTCCTAATAAATAGGTTCTTGGTACTGGATAAACTCCACCATCTATCCCTGCTCCCACAGGATTACCCGAGGATACATTGGGATCAAAGCCTCTATACCTTGTTAAGGTAAATAAGTTGTTTGCGGAAGCGTAAAGTCTTAATTTAGACACTCCAAAACGTTCTGAAAAATTGGATGGAAAGGAATACCCTAATTGAACATTCTGCAACCGCACAAAAGAACCATCTTCTATAAAAAAATCTGAAAATTGATTGTTTAACGTTGCGCCTGTAGTCACACGAGGCACTGTATTTGACGTTCCCTCACCTACCCATCTATTTAAGGTGTAAATTGATCTGTTTACCAAGGGTTGTACTCTTTCGTAATTACGAACAATCTCATTACCAATTGATGCAAAGGCATAAGAATTAAAATCCCAATTTTTATAACTAAAAGAAAGGTTTAAGCCCATAGTTGCAGTAGGAATTGGGTTACCAATAGCCACGCGATCTTCGGGAGTAATTTCACCATCTTTATTGGTATCTACAAAACGAATATCACCAGGTGCTGCATTCAGTTGTGTGGCGTGTTCTCCAATTTCTCGTTGATTTTGAAAAATACCATCGGTTTGTAATCCAAAGAAATAGCCTATGGGTTGGCCTTCTTGGAATCTAGCAGGGAAATCTTGGCCTACTCCAAATCCGCCGCCAGGCACGAAGCCTGTACCGTTATTTACCGATAGTACTCTATTTTCTAAAAAGGTTACGTTGTAGTTGACACTAAAATCAAAATCATCAGAAAAATAGGTTTTATAACCAATAGCAAACTCTACTCCTTCATTTTCTACCGTTCCAGCATTCACCACGGGTGGTTGAGATCCCGGTGCGGAAACACCGAGAATACCAGAAGCTGGTGGTTGTAGTAATAACTCGTTGGTTGTCTTTATAAAATAATCGGCAGTAATATCTATTTTATTATTAAATAATTTTAAATCAGCACCAATATTAAGGGTTTCTTGCTGTTCCCATTGTATTTGCGGATTTGGGAGCACACCTACTGCTCTACCTGTATTATCTAATTGATTGTTAAATACATAAGCCGCTTCACCACCTAAAACCCCTCTAAAACCGTTTGAAGGAATTCTGTCATTACCTAGAATACCATAACTAGCTCTAAACTTTAGAAAGTTGATAGTTTTATTATCTGCTAAGAAACTTTCATCTGAAGCAACCCAACCTAAAGAAGCTGAAGGGAAATAGCCAAACCTATTTTCTGGGCCAAATTTTGTAGATCCGTCTCTACGAAGCACACCAGAAATTAAATATTTACCTTTATAGTTATATTGCACTCTGGTAAAATAAGATAAAAGCCTTTCGTCAAATTGATTGGCGCGACCACTTAGTTGTAGTTCGTTTCGCTGATCTACGGTATCTTCTATTCGTGCACTCGCAAAATCCACTGGCGATTCAAAAAATCCCTGTGTACTCCCAGAAAATAAGCCTGTTGTTCTAAAGGCAGACATCCCCAAGGTTGCGCTGACATTATGATCACCTGCAATGGTTTTGTTATAATTTAAGAAATTATCCCATGTATAATCTCTGAAAATATCTTTATTTACTGATAACACATTTCTCCCTGGATTATTAAAAACTTTTCCAGACCCATAAAATACGGTGGGCTGAAAATTTCTGCCCTGTACCTCGGCGTAATTAAACTGGAAATTAGACTCGGCACTAAAACCATCCCAAAAAGAATATTTTAAGCCTAACTTACCCATAAGTTTATCCACCACAGTAGTATTATATGTATCTGCTATTTGCGCCAAAGGATTAATTACCTCATTCCCTAAACCTTCAGCTAAACTGAACTGTCCATTGACCTCTCTGACATTAAAAGTTGGCGCATTGTTCACCGCATTAAATAAAACAGAGCCTAAACCACCCTCATTCAAATTCTTATCATTAGTTCCTGTATAAATAAGGTTGGTGGTAAGTACTAGGTTATCAAGGAGGTTGGTATCAAAATTAACTCTGGTCGTATATCTTTTAAAATTTGCTTTACTACCACCCACTATTCCATCTTGTGTTAACACCGAAGTGCCAAAGGAATAAGAAGATTTTTCTGTACCACCACTTAACGTAAGGTTGTGATTAAAAATAGGAGCTTGTTGAAAAACCTCGTCTTGCCAATTTGTGCCCTCTCCCAATCTAGAAACATCTGGAAAAGGCAAAGCTTGGCCCCCTGCGGCGAAAGCTTCATTGGTAATCAAAGCGTATTGTGTTGCGTTTAAGACAGGAATTTTACGGGAAGTTTGTTGAAAACCTCCAAACATGTCATAACTGAACTTTAAACCAGTATTTCGTTTACCTGTTTTTGTAGTGATTAAAATAACCCCGTTTGCCGCCCTAACGCCATAAATACCTGCAGTAGCATCTTTTAAAACGTTGATACTTTCAATATCGCCTGGGTTAATAACACTTAAATCTTCGATAACGTTTCCGTCAACCAGAATTAATGGTCTTGCATCGCCATTGGTAGAGATACCACGAATTCTGATAGAGGCGCCACTACCAGGTGAACCTGACTCTGGAGTTATTTGAACTCCTGCGACTTGCCCTTGTAGTGCTTGCTCTATTCTCGTTGGGTTTAAATCTTCAATAGTTTGCGCACTTACAACGCTGACCGCTCCCGTAATTTCTTTTTTGGTTTGTGTGCCGTAACCCACTACAATCACCTCAGAAAGAGCACTTACGTCTTCCATTAAAGTAATGTTCAGAAAATTTGAATTTTGCACGAGCACCTCTTTAGTGGCATACCCTAAATAGGATACCACCAAAATGTCGCCAACTTTGACTTTATCAATGGTAAAATTACCATCAAAATCTGTAGTAGTCCCTTTAGATTGATTTTTAACCAACACATTTACTCCCGGTAAAACTTCATTTACACCAGCGTCCCTTATTGTTCCATTAATGGAAAAATCTTGAGACCATGAGGTTGTTGTTAAAAATATAGAAAGGAACAATAAAATGTATTTCATATTGTTGAGTTTTTAGTTATCACAATTTATGATTACGTTAACTAAGAATCTAATAATATACCACAACAAAAAATATACATATAGCACTTAAACCATAGATATTTACTGAAATGCTAATAAAATAGGTGAGAAATTGAGGTTAAAATAATTTTAAATTTTAGCCCTCATTACTGAAAAAAACAAAATTGTATGGGTAATGTTGTAGTAAAAATTATAATTGTATAGATTTATAAATTCAGAATATAGTCCGCCAGATTGCTTTCATGTGGTAAATTCATTTTTTTTCTCAATCGATAACGCTTTACCTCCACGCTTCTAACCGAAATATTGAGCAAGGGTGCAACTTCTTTAGAGGATAAATTTAATCTCAAATAAGCGCATAAACGCAAATCGTTAGGTTTTAATTCAGGATGAATTTTCTTGATCATTTTTAAGAAGTCTTTATCGGCATTATTAAAGGCGTCTTCGAAAAATTTCCAATCATCTTCATTATTGATATTCCGATCAATAGTTTTAATAACGGTTTTAATTTCACGATCATTTTCTCTTTCCTGTAACTCTATCTTTAAAGCATTTAAAAATTCGTTTTTCTTTATAATGCTCATGGTTGAGATAGCCAATTCTCTACTTTTACTCTCAATTTCTTGATTTAGTTTTTCATTTGTTATTTGGATGAGCTTTTTCTCCGTTTTTATTTTCTTCTGTTTTAACTTCCTTTTGTTTGCCTTAACGAGCAATTCTTGCTGTCTGCTATAATATCCGCGATACAAGCGATGAATAGCATAACCAATGACCACAAAAAGCAGCACATAAAGCGACCATGCTATATTGGTAAAGTACCAAGGTCTTCTAATTTCAAAAGAAAAAGATGCTATATTGTCACTTGGATTGTTTCCTATTTTTGCCTTTACATTAAAGGTATAATTTCCGAATGGTAAGTTTTCAAACGAGACTTTGGCATCACTGGTCCAATCGCTCCAAACCGCATTGAGTCCGTTTAATTGATATTGATAATTAACTTCGGCGTATTTCTCAAAATTAGGAACACTATACTCAAAGTATAAATTGTTCTCTTGAAAGCTAAACTCGTTTTCTTCATTATATAATGGAACTTTAAGAGAACCCGAAGAATCTACTTTTTTATTGAATATACGTGTTAAAGCAACTTCATAATTATATGTTTTTACTTTATTGAGGTCTAGAGTGATATAGCCGTTTGAGATACCGATTAAGTATTTATTTTTTGCAATTCGTGTAATGTTTTCAAAACCTTGTACCCCGATACCACCTCTAAAAAAATTAGGAATTGCTATTTTTTGTGCTTCGGGCTTGCCGTTGAATTTATTAGGTGCTACTGAGATAATATTTTTATTTGTAAATGCCCATAAAAGATTTTTTTGTTCATCCGAAACAATAATTCCAATGGGCTGCTCTTCCTCATAAAAAAATAATGAACGGAACAAACTATCCAATTTAAACTGGTTTTTAGCTTCCATATATCTAAAAACACCATTATTTGAAGTATAAAAAATAGTGTCTTTATAGGTTACTAAACTAGCCCCGGAGCCCATCACAGGCTTGTCAACAACTTTGATAACCTTACTGAACTCTGGATTCAATGTTAATCTAAATAAGCCTCTATATTCGTGATTTACGATAATATCCTTGTTCGCCGTAAACTCGAAAAACCGACTTGAAATTTCAAATCCTTCAATGGGATTACTTAAACCCCATGCTCCATTTACTTTTTTTAGTACGCTAAGCCCTTTGTAGTTTCCTTGCAGCAATAATGAATCAACTCCTGGAATTTTTTTAATATCCCAGGTACCTGACAGATTAGAAATTAAAGTTACCTTATTTTCATTAACAACAAAAGTACCGTCGTTGTGGCCACAAAATAAAACCCCATCTAGTTCTTTTAAAAACCAAACCTGACCGTTGGTATTTTCAATAATTTTAAAAGCTTCGTTACTATTCCTATTTTTATAAAACAAACCTTGGTTTGTTCCTAAATATAAATTGTCTTTATAGACGGCAGCAGTATAAACGACTCCTAATTTTCCTATTTTATCAATATATTCGTTAAACGGCGAATTAAGATTAATTACGCTTATTCCATTATTAAGAGCCAGCCAAATATTGCTCTTAACATCTTCAAAAACAGAATGTACGGTATTATCATACAAGCCCATTTGTTGATTTATTTTCCGAATAAAATTACCAGAAGCATCCACATAATAGAGCCCATCAGAGATAGTGCCAAGAATAAAACTTTTATCATTTAATTGAAGGCTACTGTATAAATTTACACCTAGCAATTGTTCATTAATAGGAATTTGCCACCTTGTTAACTGAGTATCTGTTAAGGTATAAAATCCTGATTTTTCGGTCACTACGATGCTTTCATTTTCCCCTTCAAAAAGATCAATAATCACATTATTTTTAAAAACGGCATCATCAGAAACTAATACACCCTTACCGCCTTCAATCTTAAAAAGACCTTTATTAGATTGCTGAAAATAAATAACCCCATTATTCTTAAAAATTCGGGCTCTTTTGCTTTCAGATGCTATGACGTTAAAAGACTTATCCTCAGTATTATATACATAAATTCTTTGTAAAGACTGAAAAAGTATCCATTTATCTAGCTGAACAATATTCCAAAACTCTTCATCTTCAATCATTGGAATAGTAAGATTTGGCTTCAATGATTGATAGTTTAAATCGCCAAAACTATCTTTCTCCCAAAATCCCAACTCCATATAACAACCTGTAAATATTGTGTCGTTTATTACTTTTACAGTTCGAATGTTGGAGCCATTGGGCGAAGGATATGTTTTCCAAAAAGCACCGTTATATTCTAATAATCCAAAGTTATTGGCGACGTAGATGTAATTTTTACTGGATTGAGCAATACTCCAATTTTGATTACCTCCGTTATAAGAAAGCGGTGTAAAATTATTTATAGGGGGCAATTCTTGCGAAAAACCTAGAGCTATGCAAAAGAAGAAGGTTACTTTTTTTAAAAACTGTAACATGAAGTTGTTTAAACCCAAAAGGTAATGGCTTTAAAGATAATGATTTTAATAGAAAATATATATTAAACTATCTCCGCACTCAAACCTGCCTGTAATAGTTTACTACATCTTGGCTTTAAATCATCATAATCGCCTGTTTTTACAGTACATTTACCGTTATGATGCACAATAATTGAGCATTGCTCGGCTTGTTCAGGTGTATGG
>JBGSQM010000061.1:0-23709 GCA_041738035.1 Cellulophaga sp. | reverse complement strand
GACAATACTAACATCAAAAAAGCCGCTAAACAAGCTCCTAAAACAGGTCCTAAAACAGGAATAAAAGCGTAACTCCAATCACTTGAAGCTTTGTTTTTAATAGGTAATAAAGCGTGCATAATTCTGGGGCCTAAATCACGTGCAGGGTTAATGGCATAACCTGTTGTTCCTCCCAAAGACAAGCCTATGGACCAAACTACAAGCGCTACTGGTAAAGCCCCTAAAGAACCTAAACCTATTACTGTTCCTGGTTCCGTAAGCGTAGCATCCGTAAAATACAATACCGCGAAAACCAACACAAAGGTGCCTATTGCTTCACTAAAAAAATTTGAAAATGTATTTCTTATCGCAGGCGCAGTACAAAAAACCGCTTTTTTTGCATCGGCATTTTCCGTTGCCATAAAATGATGCCTATACATTAGCCAAACCGTTCCTGAGCCTAACATAGCACCTAGCATTTGTGCTAAAACATATGGAGAAACATCTTGCCAGGGAAACTTTCCTGCGACGGCTAAACCAATGGTTACTGCTGGGTTTAAATGTGCCCCGCTATATGATGATGTAATGACAACTGCTACATAAACAGCTAATGCCCAACCCGTGGTAATCACCATCCACCCACTATTATTTCCTATGGTTTTATTCAAAACAACATTTGCTACAACACCACTACCTAATAAAATAAGGATAGCTGTTCCTATAATTTCTGCAATAAACGGTGTCATAATTTTGTGGTTTTGATTTGTATTATTTGTTGGTTTGATATATTAAGAAAAAAGTGCAAACTAAAGTTAAAAAGGGAAAGAGTTAAAAAGAGCGCAATTTTGAATTAGGTTATTTTACGAAAAAAAACTAAACTAAAATTTAAAAATGCTATGAGAATTCCCTTGCTTTTACTGAGCGCAGTCTAAATATTGGGGGCTAGGGGGCTTCCTCTTTTGTCCAATATTCCAGCGCCTTAATGGCTTTGTACCAACCTTTGATTCCTTTTTCTACGCCCGCTCTATCTTGGGTTGGTTCAAAACGCTTGTCTGTTTGCCAAATTTGTTCTATTTCCTGAGGATTTTCCCAATAACCCACGGCTAAACCTGCTAAGAAAGCTGCTCCCATAGCCGTAGTTTCTACAATTTTTGGTCGTACTGTTTCGGTATTTAAAACATCGGCCTGAAACTGCATGAGCACATTGTTAATCGTTGCACCACCATCAACACGTAATTCTTTTATGGATATTTCAGCATCTGCTTCCATAGCTTTTAAAATATCCATAGTTTGGTAGGCAATAGCTTCTAAAGCGGCACGAGCAATATGTGCATCAGTGGTTCCTCTAGTTAATCCAAAAATAGTACCTTTTGCTCGTTGGTTCCAATGTGGCGCACCAAGTCCCGCAAATGCAGGAACAAAATAAACACCTTCTGTACTTTCGACCGAACTTGCTAATTTTTCTACATCAGCAGAATTTCTTATAATTTTTAGACTATCGCGTAACCACTGTACCACAGCGCCAGCAATAAAAATACTCCCTTCAAAAGCATAGGTGGTTTTACCATTGATTTTCCAAGCGACAGTAGTGAGTAAATTATTTTTTGAAACTACAGGTTTATCACCAATATTCATCAACATAAAACAGCCTGTACCATAGGTATTTTTTACCATGCCTGGTTTTGTACACATTTGTCCAAATAATGCCGCTTGCTGATCACCTGCAATGCCTGAAATTGGAATTTTAGCATCGTAAAAAGTAGATTTTGTATGTCCATATACTTCACTTGAAGACTTTACTTTTGGTAACATACTTTTGGGAATGGTCAATAATTCGAGTAATTCATCATCCCATTCCATTGTATTTATATTGAATAACATGGTTCGCGAAGCGTTGGATACATCGGTTATGTGTTGTTCCCCTTTGGTAAAATTCCACACCAACCACGTGTCAATTGTTCCTAATATTAACACTCCTGCTTTTGCTTTTTCTCGTGCCCCTTCTACGTTATCTAAAATCCATTTTACTTTAGTCCCCGAAAAATAAGAATCAATTACAAGACCTGTTTTTTGCTTAACAAGATTATTTTTGCCTTGATTTTTTAATTCGTCGCAATAATCAGATGTTCTTTTGTCCTGCCAAACAATGGCGTTATAAATAGGTTTCCCTGTGTTTTTATCCCAAACCAAGACCGTTTCTCGTTGATTGGTTATGCCAATAGCGGCTATATTTTCTACATTTAATCCTTTTTTAGCGATGGCTTCTGCTGCAACACCTGTTTGTGTGGACCAAATTTCAATGGGGTCGTGTTCCACCCATCCTGGTTTTGGAAAATATTGGGTAAACTCTTTTTGAGCTACCGAAATAATGTTTCCTTGTTTATCAAAAACAATAGCTCTGGAACTTGTGGTGCCTTGATCTAAAGCAAGAATATATTTTGCCATGATATTTGTTTAGGTTTAAAAATAGCACAAAACAAATGAAATATTAAAAAATTGTTTTGCTATAATGTATATTGATTTGCCAAATTTGTAAAATCCTTAATTTGAATTTCTTTCCAAACTTCATTTTTATTTAAATACTTTGCTAAAATTTCTGCCACTTGAGGCGCTACTTCTTGAGCTGCTTTTGCATCTAAAAATAGAATTCGCACGCGTCTTGCCAATACATCTTCTATGGTTCGTGCCATTTCGTTGGTAACTGCCCAAACTACTTCTGCCTTTAAAAATTCTAATCGAGGATGTAGTTTTTCGCCCAATGCTGGATCAGATTTAATTAAGGCTTCTATTTCTTTTTGATCTGTTCCATAAATATAAAGGTGATTTGCATCATCGGCCGAACCATCTGCCCCATGAATAGCGAGTTGTTTTGTTTTGCATTCCTTTTGAGGTAATTTACCTAAAGCAATCACTTTGTTAACGGTGTCTTGCGCCATTCTGCGGTAGGTAGTCCATTTTCCTCCAGTAATGGTGATTAACTCCGACTCAGAAACAATAATTTTGTGACTCCTTGAGATTTCTTTTGTTTTTTCTGATTTGTCCTTTGGGGCAGCTAAGGGTCTTAAACCTGCAAAAATGCTCAATACATCGTCTTTAGTAACGGGTTTGTTTAAATAGGCATTCGCTGTTTTTAAAATAAAATCTATCTCTTTTTCTAGGGGTTTTGGTTCTAAACTATGGCTATCTATTAAGGTGTCGGTAGTGCCAACTACAATTCTGTTATGCCAAGGCACTAAAAACAAAACCCTGCCGTCAGTAGTTTTCGGAATCATAATAGCATCATTGCCTGGTAGAAACGATTTATCTAAAACCAAATGAATTCCTTGACTTGGCCTAATCGTATTTTTAGCGCCAGCTTTATCCATTTGAAGTACTTCATCCGTATAAACACCTGTAGCATTAATGACCACCTTAGCGTTTAAAGTATATTCACTTTTAGTTTCTGTGTTGATGGCGATAACGCCACTTACTTTTCCTTTTTCATTTTTCTGTAAGTGCTTTACTTTAAAATGATTTAAAACTGTTGCACCTTGTTCAATACATGTTTGTGCAATATTTACTGCAAGTCGTGCATCATCAAACTGTCCGTCGTGATATACTACACCACCTTTTAAGTGAGCTGTTTCTAAGGTAGAAAGTCTAGATAATGTGTCTTTTTTAGAAATTCGTTTAGAACTACCAAAGCTTAATTTACCTGCTAAAAAATCATATACCTTTAAACCTACGGTGTATTGCAATGTGTCCCACCAAGAATAATTAGGAATAATAAACGACTGATTTCGCACTAAATGCGAGGCGTTTTTAAGCATCAATCCTCTTTCGTACAGTGCCTCTTTAACTAAATCGATATTTCCCTGAGCCAAATAACGCACGCCGCCATGCACCAGTTTTGTACTTCTACTAGAGGTGCCTTTGGCAAAATCGGATTGCTCTAACAACAAAGTTTTAAATCCTCTTGTTACACTATCCAAAGCAACACCTAAGCCTGTTGCACCACCACCAATAACAATTACATCCCAATTTGATTGGGATTTTAATTGTTCCACTAAAATCTCTCTATTAAACAAATAAACTTACTTTTAATTATTATTTCTTTTACATTGCTTCAAAAATAATAAAATAAATTTAAATCGAAGCAAAACGAAACATATTTTAAGCTGATTTACTTAAATATTGCGATAATTAATATCACTTGCTTTCATTTATCTATATTTGTAAAGTAATAATGGTTATGGTTGTAATCGTTTTTATTATTAATCGTACCGAATGAAGAGACACCAAATTATATTAGAAAAATTAGCCAAGAAAAAGCATCTTGAAGTGTCGGATTTATGCGAGCTACTTAATGTTTCGGCAGTTACTATTCGGAAAGATTTGCGATTATTAGAAGAAAAAGGGTTGTTATTCAGAACCCATGGCGGCGCTTCTTTAGAAAACCCATATATCAATGAAAAGGCTATTGGCGAAAAAGAAAAAATATCAGTAGAGGAAAAAAATGGGATTGCGCAATACGCTGCTCTATTGATTAATGAAAACGATTCTATTATGATCGCTTCTGGCACTACAGTACAAGCTTTTTCGAAGTTTATAAAACCAAAAAATAAACTTACCGTAATCACTTCATCCATTTATGTAGTGCTTCATTTGATGAATGATAAAAATATTGAAATTCTACAACTTGGTGGTTATATACGCCATTCGTCTGGCTCTGTTATTGGCTCGTATGCTGAACACATTTTAGGCAATATATCTTATAGCAAACTTTTTTTGGGAGTTGACGGATTTGATTTAGATTATGGATTATCAACCACAAACTTAGAAGAAGCACAACTGAATAAAAAGATGATGCTTTCGGCACAAAAAATTATTGTTTTAGCTGATTCTTCGAAATTTGGGAAAAAGAGTTTTGCTAAAATTTGTGATTTAGATCAAATACACGAATTGATAACAGATAATGGGATTCCGCCAGAAATCAAAAAAAAGATTGAAGAAAAAGGAGTTAAGGTAACTGTTGTTTAAATAAATTAAAAACTATAGCCTAAGTTTAATCCTAAATGTGGCCAAAAGGTTAAACCATTAATAAAAAGACCGCGGTCTTGTTCGGTGTCTAGGTCTTTACTACCCGCCCCTAAAACAAGCCCAAAGGTGATATTAGAGTCAAATACCCATTGGTAACCAGTTCCTAGGCCAATAGATGCTATATTTGTTTTTAAATTATCAGAACTTTCTGTATTCATAACATTATAAAAAGCACCCAAGTGCCATCCTTCCATTCGTTTATTTTTTCTTGAGAAATAATAGCGGCCTTCTAAATAATAACCTAAACCCTCAGAAGTAGTGTTTACATCATTTTCTGAGTTGCTAAGTCTTGAAAATCCCAATTGCCCGATAAGCGAGAAATGATCATTTAAGGCTCTTTCATATTGTAAACCAACATTGGCTATTAATGCACTAGCTTTAAGTATATTATCTTGACCATAATTACTGGTAAACATCAAAATACATATTGCAGTAAAACATGTTTTTTTTATCATAAGATTTTCTAATAGTTTTACGAAATATACAAATTATTAAGCATAAAATCACGAAACATTAAAAATACTACGCAAACAGATTGCGAATTTTTTAATAGCTTTTATTTTTTATCTATCGTTAGAGCAGTAATATTATAGGTTCTACAAAGCCCTAATAACGGTCAAAAACAATAGAATCTTAAATTTTATGATTTTGTACATCTGTGGAGCAAAACTATTTTTGAATATGAGCCTCACACCAATTATTATAAGCTGTCTGTAATTCTTTTACTTTTTCTGGATACTCTGCTGCTAAATCTCTACGCTCTCCAGGATCTTGTGCCAAATTAAAAAGCTTTAATTCACTATTGTCTACTATTGGCGCAATATACTGCACAGAAGGTTCGCTTTTCCAATGGTTTTCGTTAGTATTGGTTAATTTCCAATCCCCTTGCCTTGCAGCCCAAGTTTTTTGCCATTTCCAGATTAAAAGTCGGTTTAGATCAGGGTTTAGAAGACTAATTCCGTCTATCTCTGGATCACTTATTTTAACACCCGCCGCCTCTAAAAGCGTAGGTAAAATATCAGTAGCTGAAACATAATCTGTCTCCACTTTATTTGCCTCAATTTTACCGGGATAACTAATGGCTAAAGGCACTCTTATTCCGCCCTCCCAAAGGGAGTATTTTCCGCCAGTTAACGGGGTATTGTTGGCTCCTGTCAAAGGAGAACCGCCATTGTCAGATATAAAGACAATAAGGGTGTTTTTATCTAATTTTTGTTCTTCTAAAGCGTCCAAAACACGACCAATATTATCATCTAAATTATTTAAATTAGCCAAGTAGTAATTTCGTAGTTCATCCGCTTTAATAGTACCAACCCTAGAATATTTATCATAGTATGCTGAATATGAACCTGACTCATGGTTTCCAAAAGCTTCCATATTACTTGGGTCGTAATTAGGAATTTCTTTAGCTCCATATTTGTCTAAATACTTTTTAGGAACTTCATGAATTAAATGGTGTACTGCACTGTACGACAAGGTAAGAAAAAAGGGTTTTTCGTGTTTTCTTTTTAAGTATGCGATCGATTCATCTGTGAAAATATCCGTTAAATAACCATCATCGTAACTCTTCTCCCCCATATTTTGCATTAGTGGCCCTAAAAGAGCACTTGTGCCATAGGAGTCTGGTGTTTTATCTGCAATTTCTTGAGAATTTAGCCAGTAATCATGAGCGTGGGCACTAAAACCTAAAAATTCATCATAACCATGTTGTAATGGATACTCACGCACATCATTTTTATGAAAATTACGCCCCAAATCATTTTTACCAATTCGTGCCGTATGATAGCCCGCTCCTTTTAAATATTCAGCAATAGTTCTTACATCATCGGGCAAACCTGGTCCCCAACTTGCTGGTTTATCCCATCTAAACTGATTTTTTCCTGTTAATATTCCTGCTCTTGAAGGACTGCAAACAGGCGCAGTCACATAAGCTTGGGTAAAAACAGTACCTGCTGCACCTAATCGTGATATGTTTGGGGTAGATACCGTTTTATCGTGATCTTTAAATGGTATAAAATCAGCATAACCTTGGTCGTCAATTACAATAAGTAGTATGTTTGGTTTTTTGATTTCCGTTTTGGTTTTAACGGAGCAAGAAATAAAATTTAAACTCAAAAATAAAAGCAGAAAATTTCTCATCATAAATATGATTTTATTTTGATTTGTTTCAAATGTAATAAAAATTAATAAAACGAAATAAAACGAAACTAAAAAATATGGAAAAGATTACCGAGGACTAAGGCAGACAAGGCTAACTCAATACAACTAAAATCAAAAAAGGTTAAATTTTACGTGAAATAGAGAAAAATTCAAAATTGTGCACAAACTTTGCTTTGGTAAAAATAAAAAACACTTTTAAGTAAATCTTAAGAATAGCTTAATCTTATTTTTAATTTAAAAACTAACTTTTGTTAGATTAGGGAAGCGTACTCAAAACCTATCGAATTTGCCTTTCATGGGATCTTAAATAAAATCATGTAAAGAAATCGTAATTAGTTTTGACAAATGTTGAAGTAGCAATTTTATTGATATTAAATGCGCCCAGATTATTAAGCATATAATACACAGAAGAATTAAAATTATACTTCATGTCAAATAGCAGGTTGAATAAACGAAACAAAGCAATTAGTAAAGTAAAACCCCTAAAAAGTAGTATAACTAAAAAAGATAAAACAATTTGGATTATTATTTTAATCGGTACCATTATTTTATTCTGTTTGATGCTGTTATTAGAATTGTTAAATTACTTTATAGTGATTTAGTCGAAACTTTAACTTTTGTTTTATTGCGTCAAATTTTATTTAGGCATAAGATAAAGCATTACTAATTAATCTTTAGACTATGACAAAAATCATGTTCTAACTGATATGCTTGTAGTACATTCAACATAAATAAAATTAAAAAATGTCAGAATTTAAAGATGATTATTTAGACAATCATTACATCCACCGCAGTAATTGGTTAAGGGCAGCCGTTCTTGGAGCGAATGACGGTATTTTATCTACAGCAAGTCTTGCTATAGGTGTTGCTGCTGCAAGTGATTTTAGAGAGCCCGTTATATTGGCAACCGTTGCCGGTTTGGTTGCGGGTGCATTGTCAATGGCTGCAGGAGAATATGTTTCTGTAAGTTCTCAAACAGATGTAGAAAAGGCAGACATTGAAAGAGAAAAGCTAGAATTAGAAGAAACACCTGAAATTGAACTGTTACGATTAGCTGAAATTTACGAAAATAGAGGCCTCAAAAAAGAAACCGCTTTAATAGTCGCAAAAGAACTAACCGAGAAGGATGCCTTAGCTGCTCACGTTAGAGATGAGTTGGGTATAAATGAAATGAGCCAAGCCAAACCAATACAAGCCGCCTTTGCCTCTGGCGCGGCGTTTACGGTTGGAGGAGTACTGCCGCTTTTGGCAGCACTCTTTTTACCATTACAGGGTATGGAATATTATCTCTATGGTCTCGCCATTTTATTCCTAATTGTTTTAGGAAGTTTATCGGCTAAAACAGGAGGTTCTAATGTTTTGAAAGCAATTGTAAGAATTACGTTTTGGGGTACGGTTGCCATGGGATTGACCGCATTGGTAGGATATCTATTTGGAGTTAGTTTATCATAAATATAAAGAATTATAAAAATTTTAATCAAGTAATCATTGCCCAATATTATATAATCAATAAACATTATATACATTTTAAAAATGAACATTATGGAAAAAACAAACTATTCTAAAATATACCGCACCTTACACTGGGCTATAGCCATTTCATTTGCACTACTGTTGATTACAATTTTTTTGCGATTAACCTGGATGAACAAATTTAATGTGGCAGCGATCATACAAGAGTATTTGAGCACTACTGGCCAGACTTTATCTCAAGACCAGCTTATAGTGTTAGCAAAACAGATACGACAACCCATGTGGGATTGGCATATTTACATCGGATATATATTGACGGGATTATTTAGTCTGCGGTTGATACTTCCATTTTTTGGGGCTATGAAGTTCCAAAATCCTTTAGTTAAAAACCTTTCTCTTAAAGATAAATTTCAAAAATGGACCTATATCATTTTTTATGGCTGTGTTGTTGTTTCGCTGGTAACAGGACTTATCATAGTTTTTGGACCAAAAGAATTTAAAAAACCAATGGAAGATATCCATGTGCTTGGTATTTATTATTTGATCGGATTTATCGTGATACATATCACTGGCGTTTTGATAGCAGAATTCACAAATCAAAAAGGAATCATTTCAAGAATCGTAAGTGGCTCGAAAAAAGAAAGTTAAAAGAAACTAAATCAGAACAAGATGAAATAAGATTTAAATGAGTTGAGAGCCAATTGTTTTGGCCAACCAAATATTGCAGTTGTATTTCCTTTGAGTCCATCTAAAGTTCTAAACATCTGAAAAAATGTAGACGGCTCAAAAATCAAGTTTTGGCATGTTTAAATTAATTAAAGTACAGACTATGAAATATCAAATTAAAGCATCCTCCATTTCAAATAAGGATGCTCTTATTCATATAAAGCAATCTAATATAGATTTTGGTACGACTCTAGAAACTTCTGAAACCTTGCCAAATCCTGCCGAATTATTATTGGGTGCTTTTGGGGCTTGTATGCTTAAAAATGTGGAGCGTTTTTCAGGCATGATGAAATTTTCCTATACAAAAGCCACACTTGAAGTCAATGCGACGCGTCTTGAAAATCCGCCAAGGATGGACAGCATCGTTTACAATTTGACAATTCACAGTAGTGACAAGAAATTGAACGTGGACCTACTAAAAAAGAACATCGAAAAGTTTGGAACCATCTACAATACCATGAAATTGTCTTGTTCCATTTCAGGTACTTTAAATACAGTTGATATTTTTTGATTTCAGACAAAATTGAGGAGTCTATACTATCTTGAATTTCAGCAAAAACAATCTAAACTGAAAATTTAAAGCTTTTTATTTATAACCCTAAATGCCTACTAATTGATCAATTCGTGAAATGACCAAATTGAGAAATAAGTCCTTAAACGCATAATTGGTGAATTTTAAGCCAATCTTAAGAAAAATCGAATCTTAACTTAATTAATAATTGTAACTTTTGCCCAATGAGAATTTTAATCGTAGAAGATGAACCAGGTATCTCAAACTTCCTCAAACAAGGTTTGGAAGAAGAATCTTATGCGGTGGATATTGCCGAGGAAGGTAAAAGAGGCCTGCGACTAGCGCTATCTGGAGATTATGATTTATTGCTTTTAGATTGGATGGTTCCAGGCTTGAGCGGTATTGAAATCTGTCGCCAATTCAGAACAGAATTTAAAGAGACCCCTGTCATTTTTTTGACAGCAAAAGACACTGTTGACGAAACTATCTTCGGACTCCAATCTGGGGCTAACGATTATATCAAGAAGCCTTTTAATTTTGAAGAACTTTTAGAGCGTATCAAGGTACAATTACGCCCAAAATCTGGGGAACATTCTGTTTTTAACCTCGGCAACATTACACTAAATACCGCAACGCATCAAGTCTTTAAATCTGAAGAAGAAATTAACCTAACACAAAAAGAATTTGCTCTACTGGAATATTTAATACGGAACAAGGGAATCGTTTGTCGAAGAACCCGCATCATTGAAAGTGTTTGGGATATTCATTTTGAATATAACACAGGGGTTATTGATGTATATATTAATGCGCTTCGAAAAAAATTAAAACTTGGAGAAAATGAAAATTATATTCAAACCGTTCGTGGTATGGGCTACGTAGCAAAAGAAATATGAACTTAAGTTTCAGAAATAGAATTGCCTTTTATTATATGATAGCAACCGCCGTAATTATGGGTGTTGCTTTTGTTGTTGTTTATTTTGTAGTTGAGGGTGCGGTATATCAAAACCTAGATAATGACCTTTCTTTTGAAGCTGAAAAGCATACCGGAGAAATTATAATTGTTGGAGATAGCGTAAAAATAAAGAATAAAAAAGAGTGGGCTGAAAGAGAGCATGGAGAAGTTCAGGTAAATCCCGTATTTATTCAAATTCTGGATAAAAAAGGAGAATTTATGGACAAATCACCAAATCTCAAGGAGGATGTTCTTGTCTTTAACCCAGAACAGAATTATGGTGGCCATTTTAATGAAGTATTGAATAGTAGGGCCATTAGACAGGTACAGCTGCCTATAGAAGAAAACGGAAAAATTAAAGGTTTTATATTGGCTGCTATGTCATTGGAAGCATCTAAAATGGTACTGCTGAACCTACGGAATGTGTTGATTATTTCGTATTTGTTTCTTTTATCGGGACTTTATTTTATCTCTAGATATTTGGCAGGACGTGGTATCATCCCAGTAAAAATCATCACCGAGACAACTAAGAGAATTACAAAAAGCAACTTGAATGAAAGGGTCGTTTTACCTCAAAACAAAGACGAACTCTACGAATTATCTTCAGGAATTAACCAATTATTACAGCGTATTGAAAGCGCCATTGAGCGAGAGCGCCAATTTACGTCCGACGCTTCCCATGAATTGCGAACACCGCTATCAACCTTAAAAGGAACTTTGGAAGTACTAATTAGAAAACCGAGGGAACGATCAGAATATGAAGATAAAATCAAATTTAGTCTTACAGAAATAGACCGAATGACTACCATTATAGAACAGCTGTTACTGTTAGCGAGGTTAGATACGAACTTCATAAAATTGGATAAAAAGCTAGTTGCTATACCAACCATCATTGACGACATTCTTTCAAGGCATAAGAAAAATATATCAGAAAAAAACCTCTCAATAGACTTTCATAATGGGGCAACTTTAGAAGCGCTTGTTCCTCAATATTATTCAAACTTGATCTTGGAGAACATCATTGGCAATGCCATAAAATATTCTCATGAGTCTACCACGATACATGTAGACATCGCGCTTCTGGATTCAAAAGTTGTTTGTAAAATTCAAGATGAAGGCATAGGCATCAAAAAATCGGATTTGGATAATTTGTTCAACCACTTTTTTAGGTCCGATGCGCTAAATCATAAAAGCATTTCAGGAAACGGTCTAGGACTCTCCATAGCCAAAAAGGCCGCTGATGCTATACATGCAGAAATTCATGTAGAAAGTGAATTTAACCTCAGAACCACTTTCACCATTAAATTTTAAGCCAACCTTAAGCTAAAGCTTATGTAAGCTTTAGAACTCACAAGTACATTTGGTGTGTATTTAAAATCTCATCATAATGTTAACAGCACCACACATTCACGTCATGGTTATCCACTTTCCGATAGCCTTGATATTGACTGGTTTTCTTTCGGAGATCATAGCACTTATCAGCAAAAAACAATTTTTTGCAAACGCCGCATTTTACCTTCTCTTACTTGGTGCTTTAGGAGCAGTAGTAGCTTATATAAGTGGAAGTTATGCCGGAGACGGAATGACAGATGGCATTCTGCAAAAACCTATGGAACTTCACGAACAAGCTGCAACTATAACCTTATGGCTTGCCATTATCACTGCATTATTTCGAGTTGCACTGTATTACTTTAAATATAATAAGATATGGACTAAATGGGTAGGTTTAGCGCTATTTGTTGCTTTGGTCGGCTTTGTGGGGCGAACAGGATATTTAGGTGGGCACTTGGTCTTTCAACATGGCGCAGGGATTGAATTGGCACTACCAGATTTTGGGGATGAACCAAGCGAGTAATAGTAAAGTTTTAAGCTAAACTTAAGGAGTAACAAAGATAAACCACAGCATGTGGGAATACATTTATATAGAAATTAAAAATTATAAAAATGAAAAAATCAGTAGTAGTGTTAGGGATTGGAATGGTACTTTCAAGTATATTCTTTCAATCATGTAAGGACAATTCAGTAGATAAAATTGAAGTCAAACCTTCTAAAGAAGGTAATGAAACAACTATGGCAGTAGTTGAAGAAAAAGAAGATCCTCAAAAATTAACTATTCAACATATGAAGGATGCCTTTAAAGGAGAAACAACTGCACATGCCAAATATGCGGCTTTTAGTGAAAAGGCGGCTAAAGAAGGCTATCCTGAAATAGCAATGCTTTTCAAGGCAGCATCAGGAGCAGAATTGATACACGCCAATAATCATAAGGTGGTTATTCAAAGAATGGGAGAGGAGATACCAACAGTTGCTCCAGAATTCACAGTAGGGACAACCATGGAAAACTTAAAGAATGCCATTGAAGGCGAAAGCTATGAGTTCAATACCATGTATCCCAACTTTATTAAGGATGCCAATTTAGCAGGAAATTATATGGCGCAAATAAGTTTAACGTATGCATATAAGGTAGAGCAAAAACATAGAGATTTTTACATAAATGCTTTAAAAGCTTTGGAAGAGGGAAATGTAAAATCATTACCTTCTGTGTACTATCTGTGTCCAACCTGCGGAAACACCTATGCTACAACGGCCCCTGCAAGATGTGAGATTTCAATGACAGATTCAAAATTATTCATTAAAGTAGCTTCTTTATAAGTAAAATTTTTATTGGTTTTTAAGTATTGATTGGTTGGCAAAGGCTCTGAATAATTTTCGGGGCTTTTGTTTTTGGCGGGCAACCCAAAATAAAACCAATCTTAAGCCAATCTTAAGAAACAGTTTAGATAAGTTTTAGGTACTCCAAATACTTTTACATTATTAGTTTAAATAAACCATCAAAAAAATGTTAGAACGTATTATCCAGTACAGTATCCATCACAAACTCATCGTACTGTTATTTACTGCAGGAATTGTTGGCTTTGGCTTATACTCTCTCGCGAATATTCCTATTGGTGCGGTGCCTGACGTGACCAATAATCAGGTACAGGTTATTACAACCTCTAGAAATTTAGCAACAGAAGATGTTGAGAAGTTTTTAACTTATCCAGTAGAACTAGAGATGGCTAATTTGCCAGGAGTTAAAGAAATTCGTTCGATATCAAAGTTTGGTCTTTCAGTAGTTACAGTAGTTTTCGATGATAATTTAGGCACCTACCTACCGCGTCAACTCATTGCTGAAAAAATTAAAAGTGCTGAAGAAAAAATTCCTGCAGGCTTTGGAAAACCTTTTATGGGGCCTGTTTCCACTGGTTTGGGCGAGATATATCAATATGTAATAGATGTTGATGCCGAACACAAAGAACAGTATTCATTATCTGATGTGCGTACCATTCAGGATTGGGTGGTAAAGCGTCAGCTTTCTGGTATTCCTGGAGTGGTAGAAGTTAATACTTGGGGAGGTTATCTAAAAACCTATGAAGTCGCAATTAATCCTGAACGGCTTCGTGCTATGGACATTTCCATCTTTGAAGTGTTTAATGCTTTGGAAAAAAACAATAGCGTTGCTGGTGGCGGCTATATCGAAAAGGCAAATGAAAGTTACTTTATCAGGGGCGAAGGCCTTGTCAGTTCAGTTCAAGACATTGAAGATATTGTAGTGACAAGTAAGGCAGACGTACCCGTATATGTTAGAGATATTGCCACAGTAGGTTTTGGTCATACTAACCGTTTTGGTGCAATCACAGGAAACGGCGAAGGCGAAAAAGTATTAGGTCAAGTTATGATGCTAAAGGATGCCAACTCTAATGCGGTTATTGAAGCAGTAAAAGAACGTGTTGCCGAAATTCAAACCTCCTTACCGCCCGGAGTTTCTATCAATCCTTTTCTAGAGAGGAGCGAATTGATTGCCAAAACCACGTTTACAATTGCCGAAAATCTGATTTTAGGTTGTTTAATTGTAATTTTCGTTGTTGTTCTACTTTTAGGTAATTTACGTTCTGGTTTGGTAGTGGCTTCAGTGATTCCTTTATGTCTATTATTTGCCCTTTCATTGATGTATATCTTCGGGGTAGATGCCAACTTGATGAGTTTAGGGGCGATTGACTTTGGGATTATTATCGATGGAGCGGTCATTATTGTAGAATTTATAGCTTTCAAAATTACCAGTCAGCGTGTTAAATTATTGGCGCTTCCAAAACATGAAAGACAAGATTTGATAGATCAAATCACATATCAAGGGGCGACGAAAATGATGAACTCTGCTGTATTTGGACAATTGATCATCATCATCGTTTTTATCCCTATCCTTTCTTTGGTAAATGTTGAAGGAAAAATGTTCCGCCCAATGGCTTTGGTATTCTGTTTTGCCTTAATTGGTGCTATGGTTTTGTGTTTTACTTACATACCGGTAATGGCTTCTATGTTCATCAAACCGACCAATACCGAAAAGAAAACTATTTCATCCAGATTAATGGGCTTTCTAGAAAGCAAATACGCGCCTACCATATCTTGGGCATTACGCAAAAAGAAATTGGTTTTAGGTATGGCAGTAGCCTTGTTGGTTTTTACCGGATTTCTTTTCACTAGAATGGGAGGCGAATTTGTACCGACCTTGGACGAAGGCGACTTTGTGATTCAACCAGTTTTAAAAACGGGAACTTCCTTGAGCAAAACCATCGAAGCCACTACCCGTATGGAGAAAATATTAAAAAGGTTTCCAGAAGTGGAACAAGTGGTTAGCAGGATTGGTGCTGCTGAAGTACCAACAGATCCAATGTCCATGGAAGAAAGTGATGTTATCATTAAGCTAAAACCCAAAGGCGAATGGACATCTGCAAAAACAAAAGATGAACTAGCCGATAAATTCAAGGAAGCCCTGTCAGAAATAGCCGGTGTCGATTTTGAATTTACCCAGCCAATTGAAATGCGATTTAACGAGCTTATTACAGGGGTGCGTGCAGATTTAGCCATTAAGGTTTTTGGCGAAGATTTAAACATCCTCTACACTAAAGCTTTGGAAATTGAAAAAGCCATTCAGAATGTGGAAGGAGCTGCTGACATTTCTGTAGAGAAAACTGCTGGACTACCCCAGATGACGGTAAAATATGACCGTAGAAAAATTGCAAAATATGCCTTAAACATTGAGGACTTAAACAAGGTCATTACCATGGGTTTTGCAGGAATGACCGCCGGAACAGTTTTCGAAGGAGAAAAGCAATTTGATTTGGTACTTCGTTATGATAAAGCGCATAGAAAGGATATTGAAAATATAGAAACGGCTTCGGTAACTCTTCCTAATGGAACAAAACTACCGCTTAGTGAATTCGCCAAAATAAGCTACACCAAAGGCCCCGCAAAAATTTCGCGTGACGATACCAAACGACGCATAGTCGTTGGTGTAAACGTTCGTAACCGAGATTTAGAATCGGTAGTTAAAGATGTTCAAACCATTATTGAAAGGGATGTTAAGTTGCCAACGGGTTATTCTATAAGCTATGGTGGCCAATTTGAAAATCTTCGGACAGCAACGGCAAGATTAAAAATTGCAGTTCCTATTGCGCTAGTTTTGATTTTTGTATTACTCTACTTTGCTTTCGATTCCATAAAGGAAGCCTTAATGATTTATAGTGCAATACCCTTAT
This sequence comes from Cellulophaga sp., assembly GCA_041738035.1. Taxonomy (GTDB): domain Bacteria; phylum Bacteroidota; class Bacteroidia; order Flavobacteriales; family Flavobacteriaceae; genus Cellulophaga. Next base: position 7,253 of record JBGSQM010000061.1, on the reverse strand, counting down.
CCGCTATTGGAGGGGTGATGTTACTATACCTACGAGATTTACCTTTTAGTATTTCAGCAGGGGTTGGTTTTATTGCGCTTTTTGGAATCGCTGTATTAAATGGCATTGTACTGATTGAAGAATTTAAGGAACTTAAAGCGCATGGTGTAACCAATATTAATAAGCGAATTTTAATGGGAACAAAAAATAGATTACGACCTGTATTATTGACCGCAGCAGCGGCAGCTTTAGGGTTTTTACCTATGGCAATTTCAACTTCGGCTGGAGCAGAAGTACAAAGACCGTTAGCAACAGTTGTGGTAGGTGGTTTGATTACAGCCACTGCCCTTACACTACTTGTATTACCAATTTTATATGCCATGTTTGATAGAAAAGGACATCATCCTAAAGTTAAACCAAAAGTAAACCTAAAAACTCTTGGTATGATTGCCATTTTGGTCTTGCCTGTTTTGGGTAGTGCCCAAGAAAATTCTATTTCAGCAGAGCGAGCAGTTCAGATCGCTATTGAAAACAATAATGGCCTTAAAGCTTCTTCCAAAAGATTGGAACAATCTAAACAATTAGTAGGAAGTGCTTTTAACTTGGATAAAACCATGGTGTATTATAACACTGATGAAAACAATATCGCACAAAACGGGCTTCCATTGGATGTTTTTGGGATTAGCCAATCGCTACAATTCCCAACGATTTATGGTGCTCAACATAAAGTGGAAAAACAAAAGGTTAATTTATCCACCCAACAGTACCGATTAAACGAAAGATCTTTGACTAAAGAGGTTTATAAAGCCTACTACAATGTGGTGTATTACAACAGCCTTGTGCAACAATACACTTTTTTAGACAGTCTTTATGGCCAATTTTCTATTGCTGCCAACAAGCGCTATGAAGTGGGCGAAACTAATTTATTAGAAAAACTTACGGCAGAGGCCAAACAGAAGGAAATAGCCATTGCGCTAGCACAAACAAAAGAAGGTGTTAAAAAAGCATTTACAATGTTGTCCCAATGGATGCAAACGGATTCGATGGTTATCTTAGAAGATAACAATCTACCCAGATTGGAATTACAAGCACCAAATTTCAGCAACAATCCTGGAATGCTTTACTACGATTCCGCTCAAAAATTGAGCAAATCCTCTCTCTCCTTGGAGCGGCAGCGGTTGCTTCCCGATTTACATCTATCTATTTTTCAAGGAACTAACAATGGGGCGAATGCAAAACGATACAATGGTTTTCAAGCCGGTGTATCCATCCCAATATGGTTTGGTGCCAACAAGGCCAAAATCAATGCAGCAAAAACACAAACCATGATAGTGGCCGATGAATCTGAAAATTACAAGATTCAACTCGAATCAAAGTATCAAGGCTTGTTATCCGATTTAAAGAAATTTCAGGAAGGGATCGATTATTACGAGAATTCAGGAACCAAACTGGCTAATGAACTTACCTCAAGTGCTTCAAAAGCATTTCAGAATGGAGAAATCGATTTTCTTCAATATGTTCAACTTTTAGAAAGTGCCAAAAATATCCAAATCAGCTATTTGCAGAATCTTAATGAGTATAACGCTACAGTTTTAGAATTAAATTATTTAACCAATTAATGATGAAAAATAGAGTCAATAATATTACCAAAGTTAGAGTCTTAACGAGCATTCTTTTGCTACTTATGCTAATGCTGACTTCCTGTAATTCCAAAGAAAAATCGGAAGTAAGTACAGCAGCAGCGGCAATCGAAAATGAAGATCAGGACGTCATTGCCATAACTGAAAATCAATTCAAATTGGGCGGAATGGCATTGGGCAAAATAGAAATGCAAGAGTTCAACACCGTGGTCAAAGCCAACGGGATGTTTGCCGTACCTCCACAAAACCAAGCAGATGTTAGTGCCTTCTTTGCTGGCTATGTAAAAGATATCACGCTATTGCCAGGACATGCAATCAAAAAAGGCCAAGTGCTGTTCACCATTGAAAATCCGGAATATGTTCAGGCACAACAAGACTTTCTGGAAGCACAAGGTCGTTTGAGCTATTTGAAATCTGATTTTGAACGCCAAGAAGAATTGATGGTCGACAATGTAACTTCAAAAAAGAACTTTTTAAAGGCTAAATCTGAATACACCGTGACCTTGGCTCAATACCAATCACTTAAAAAGATATTGAGCCTTATGAACATCAACCCCAATACCCTTACGGGCGATAACATGCGGTCAGTCATTAGTGTGCTTTCACCATTGTCTGGTTATGCAACGACCATAAACGCAAGTAAAGGCATGTATTTAAACCCATCAGATATTGCGGTAACGGTTACAAATACGGACGACCTTCATATAGAACTGAAGATTTTTGAAAAAGACCTTCCTATGGTCAAAGCAGGTCAGCAGATCAATGTGAGATTACAAAACGATATTGACAATATCTATAAAGGTGAGGTTCATTTGGTCAACAAGTCTATAAACATCCAAAATAGAACGGTAGATGTTCACGGGGATTTATTGAATGGGGAAGAAGCAAAACTATTTGCTCCTGGAATGTACATTGAAGCTGAAATTTTAACCACATCGGCAGAATATCCTGCATTACATTCTGAAGCTGTTGCAAATATTGATAACGACTATTTTGTTCTTGTAAAAGAAGACGCTACAAGTTTTAAAAGAGTATTGGTCAAAATAGGTGCTACCAACAACGGATTTACTCAAATCCTTAATGCGTCTGATTTTACGCCCAATACAGAATTTTTAACCAAAGGAGCATTCAACTTGATTACAGAATAAATTTAGAAACTAAGATATTAAAACTAAAAAAATAAATCATGAACGATGCACATTTTCATCTCATAGCAACCCATCTCCCAATTGTGGGTGTATTAATTGGTTTTTTGGTATTACTATCAGGCTATGTCATAAAAAATCCTCAAGTAAAGACAACGGCATTGGCAATTTTCATTTTTAGTGCCTTAACAGCCATCTCCGCTTTTTATACTGGTGAAGGTGCTGAAGATCTGGTAGAAAATCTAACTGGAATCAGTGAGACTCTTATCCATAATCACGAAGAAGTGGCAGAACTTTTTTTTACAATGATGTTAGTTCTAGGCGGTGCTTCGCTGTTGACCCTATTTTTCCAATTAAAAAAGCTACCTTTTGTTAAATACGCTTTTGTGTTGGTATTGCTCATATCCATCAGTTGTATTGTTATTTCTAAAAATGTAGGTACGAGCGGTGGCGAAATAAGCCATCTTGAAATTAGAAATGATGCCAACACCATCCAATTAAATTCTAACGGTATCCGCGATGACGATTAAAAGTATTACCAGATATTGTTCAGACATACTTCAGAATGATAAATGCAAGCAGCTGCCTTTTCACAACTTTACGCATACGCAAGAAGTTATTGATAACGTTTTCTTGCTTGCTGATGTCATAGGATTATCACCAAAAGAAGCGGACGTTATAGCTATTGCCGCTTGTTTTCACGATACTGGATACTCAGAGAGCTATAATGATCATGAAGATATAAGTAAAAGGCTTGCAACAGAATATCTGAAGAAAGCAGAGTATTCCGAAGTAGAAATTGATAGAATATGCGGCTGTATAGAAGCAACGAAACTGCCTCAAAATCCCAGTGGTATGTATGCCGAAGTGCTTTGTGATGCCGATTTGTTCCATTTGGGCACATCAAATTTTCTATATCGAAATCTGCTTTTGCGAAAGGAATGGGAGCTCTTTTGTAACATCGCTATGACTGATGAAGAATGGCACCTGTTCAACATAAAGTTTCTGGAAGGGCACCAATTCAAAACCGATTATGGTAAAGATGTTTTGGAAAAAGGAAAGCAAGAAAATTTAAATAAACTAAAACAATTAATTCGAATAAAATGAAGCTATCAGTTCCAAAAAGGTTTACATTATTGAAAGGTTTCGTCCTTTTGTTCCTCGCAATTTCTCTTTTATTGAGGGTGTTTTTTCTAATCTGGAATTTTTCAGAAACAGACCATGGCCTTGTTCCTCTGGCCACCATATTTATGACAGGACTTTTTTACGATATCGGTACCGTTTCATTTTTTGCCCTTGTTGGAGCCCTATATTTCCTGGCAATGCCCAAACGGTTTATCGGTTCATTGGCAGATAGGATGATGTGTTATACGGGCTTTACATTGGGCGTGATTATTATCTTCTTTTCGTTCTTTGCTGAAATCACTTTTTGGGATGAATTCCAAAGACGATTCAACTTTATTGCTGTAGATTATTTGATATATACCTACGAGGTGGTAAAGAATATCAACGAGTCCTATCCTTTGCCTATTTTGATTGGAGGTATGGGAATTCTTGTCGTGGTTACAATTTTACTGTTTAAGAAATTTGGACTATTCAAGACCACTTTTGAAAGTAAAGAGCTATTTAAAATTCGATTGGTGCCAAGCGTAATCGTATTAGGTGTGGTCTTGATTTTTGCTTTGTTTATCACAAACTAAAATGCGGAACTTTCGGAAAACCGCTATAACAATGAAATTTCCAAAGCCGGAATCTATTCCTTCTTTGCGGCATTTCGGAATAATGAATTGAGCTATCCGGAGTTTTACAAAACTGAGCCTATTGAAGAGGCTTTTTTGAAAGTAAATGAAAACATAAAAACACTTCAAGACAGTATTTATGCTCCATCATCAAGTATAAATAGGTTTGTGACCAATAATGGCGAAAAAATTAAACCCAACGTTATTTTCATTTGTATTGAGAGTTTAAGTGCAAAATATTTGGGTGCTTTTGGCAATCAGGAACAGTTGACGCCAACCTTAGATTCTTTATCTCAAGTTGGGCTATCCTTCGATAATTTGTACGCTACTGGAACCAGAACGGTTCGTGGAATGGAGGCCATTACCCTTTCAATTCCCCCAACCCCAGGAAGAAGTATCGTGAAGCGAGAAAAAAACAATAACCTTTTTACCATTGGCGAAGTTTTTGAAAACAAAGGCTACTCACGAACTTTCTTTTATGGTGGCGATGGCTATTTTGATAATATGGATAAGTATTTCAGTGGCAATGGTTTTGATATTGTTGACAGAGGTAGAGGGTTTTTGCCAACAGGAGATATTGTGACCAACCGTAAAAATATTGAAGATGATGAAGTGACTTTTGAAAATGCTTGGGGCATTTGTGACGGAGATATTTACAGGAAAGTTTTAAAAGAAGCGGATTTATCATTTGAAACAGGAAAACCCTTTTTCAATTTTATCATGACCACGTCCAACCATAAACCATACACTTATCCTGATCATAAAATAGATATTCCGTCAGGCACTGGAAGAAATGGTGCCATTAGATATACAGACTATGCCATTCGGGAATTTTTAAAAAGTGCAAAGCAAAGACCTTGGTTTAAAAATACGGTTTTTGTGATCATGGCCGACCATTGTGCCAGCAGTGCCGGCCGCTGGGAACTTGATGTGGCCAATTACCATATTCCAGCGATAATAGTGAATCTTGAAAACCAAGCACAAGAGCATATTAAAAAATTGTGTTCCCAAATTGATGTCTTTCCTACATTATTTGCACAGTTGGGGTGGAGCTATGAAAGCAACCTTTTTGGTAAGGATGTTATGAAAATGGATAAAAGCGACGAACGTGCTTTTATTGGAAACTATAGGAAATTAGGCTTGTTGAAAGGTTCGAAACTTATGGTTTTGGGAGATCAAAAACAGGCTAATTTCTATGAGTGGAAAAGCATGGATAATAGTTTGCAGTCCATGCCTTTAAATGACGCTTTTCTAAAAGAAACGATTTCCTATTTTCAAGTGGCTGACTATTTATACAGTAATAATGGGTTAAGCTTAAAAGCGAACAAATGAAAACTATCCACTTCATAGTAAACCCCATTGCCGGCAAAGGAAAACCTCTAATTACGGAGCAGTATCTGTTAAAATATTTTGAAAAAAAGAACTTTTCTATTACCGTAAAATATTCCGAATACAAAGGGCACGCGAAACTATTGACAGAAAAATCCATAAAACAAAAAGCAGGTATTATCGTGGCTTGCGGAGGCGATGGAACCATCAATGAAATTGCTTCTTGCCTAGTCCATACTACTATTGTTTTAGGAATTATACCTATTGGATCGGGTAATGGTTTGGCCCGAAACCTTAAAATTTCAACTAACATTGAAAAAGCAATTGACGTTATCAAAAAAAATAATAGAACTATCATTGACGTTGGTAAAATTAATGAACAATATTTTTTTAGTAATACTGGAATCGGATTTGCGGCAAATACAATTTTAAATTTCGAAAGCTCCAAAAATAGAAGATTGATTACCTATTTAAAGGCAATAACTAAATCGTTTTGGTGCTTTAAAAACGACACGAAGTACACTATTAATATTAATGGAAAGGACAAAGTATTATATCCCTTTCTAATTTTTGTATCGAACACTAATATAATGGGTTATAATTTTTCGATGACAAGAAAGGCAGAATTAAATGATGGCCTTTTGGATGTTGTAATTATCGACCAATTAAGTCGATTAAAAATAATCTATTTTGCCTTGCTGTTTCTTTTTGGCTTAGAACACAAAATCAAAGAATATTCATATTTTAAGCTCAAAAAAGCTATAATAAAAAGTGAAAACCCTGAATTAGAACTACCTTATGAGCTAGATGGTGAACTAGAGAAAAGTGAGTCAGGTACTTTAAGGCTGGAGGTTTTTGCAAAAAGTTTGATAGTGATAGGTGCAAATTTTTTAAATTAACAATTAATAGCTTTGTGCTAATTCTTATTTTAAAAAAAATATTCAGCATTTAAAGAAAACTTTTGTTAACCTATTTTGAAAAGTTACTGATTGCTTCCAATGCAATATCTGTACTTCAGTAATTAAAATTACTTTGATAACCAATAGTTGTTCTAAGGCTAGCCTAATTGATCTAACTAAAAGAACTTAAAATTTACTATTGAATTTTATTACGATAATTTTTTATCGTTAACTTTATTATTTAAATCTAAACCGAACTAAATGTAGCCATTTCAACTCATTATAAATCCAAAAAAGGTTAAATTTATGTGAAATAGAGAAAATTTCAACCGCGTGCAAATTAAAAAAGCTTCAAAAGTCAAAAACTTTTGAAGCCCTGTGTTTACTGGTGGAGAATACCGGATTCGAACCGGTGACCTCTTGCCTGCCAGGCAAGCGCTCTAGCCAACTGAGCTAATCCCCCATAAAGCGTGTCAAAGAAAAGATTTTTTTACTTACTACTAAAGTTTTTATCAATCTTTC